>NZ_JBKFDK010000003.1:0-229666 GCF_046452435.1 Motilimonas thetidivivens | reverse complement strand
CTACGGGGGTGAGTAGGCGCGATTTTTAAATCGCGATGAGTCTGGATTAATACTGTGTTTTGGCTTTGTCGCGTATCTTTATTCGCGGCTTAAAAGCCGCTCCTACGCGTTTGTGTAGGAGCGAACTCAGGGGGAAATTACACTTGATATCGGTTGATTTCTTGTTGTAATTGCTCTGCCAATTCGGCTAGTTGTAGGCTTGCTGCACTGCCTTGCTCGGCGCCGGTGGCGGTTTGATTAGAAATATCGCTGATGGTGGTGATATTGCGATTGATTTCTTCGGTTACTGAACTTTGCTCTTCCGCTGCGGTGGCGATTTGTGCATTCATGGCGCTGATTTGATCTACGCTATGACTGATTTCGGCGAGGGCATCACCGGCTTTTTTCGCTTCGGTTGCTGTTGCAGCAGCATGCTCGGCGCCGGTAACTAAGCGCTGACTAGAATCTCGACTGCCTTGTTGCAAGCGTGAAATTGTGTCTTGAATTTCTTTAGTGGAGCTTTGCGTGCGACTGGCTAGGGTGCGTACTTCGTCAGCTACCACGGCAAAACCTCGGCCTTGTTCACCGGCGCGGGCGGCTTCTATGGCGGCATTAAGCGCTAATAAATTGGTTTGCTCAGAAATACCTTGGATCACATCGACTACACTGCCAATTTCTTCGGCGTGTTTGGCTAGGGTTTGCATTGCATCTACGGATTGTTGCATCTCTTTACTTAAGCTCTCAATCATTGCAATGCTGGTGTTCACTATGCCTAGGCCATTATCGGCCGATTGATCTGCTTGTTCTGACGCTGAGGCTGCCGATTGGGCACTTTGTGCAACATCATGAACCGTGGCGGTAAATTGATGGATAGCGGTGGCAATGAGTTGGGTTTGCATTTGCTGTTCAATGACATTTTGCTTGGTTTGTAGTGACACGGCTGAATTTTCTTCGGCTGATTGCGCCAGTAGGTTGGTTGACTGATTGATAGTTTTAACCAAGTGATGAAAGCTATCGACTATCTTGTTTACATCTTTGCCTATGTGCGCAAATTCATCCTCGCCGGTGAGTGATAAACGTTGAGTGAGGTCGCCACTGGCGATATTGCCAACGGTTTTCTCCAGCTCAGATGAAGCGAGTTGGATCCGTTTGATGGTGAGATAGGAAATAGCCAAAATGCTGATGGCACTGATACTGACTGCCAGCAAGACGATTTTAACAAATTTATCACTGTTACTTTGTGCCAGTTCATAATTACCGCGAGCTTCGTCTATTTGTAGCTGTAAGAAATTTTGCGCAAATTCGTTAACGTGCTTGAATTTGGGATTAATCTGATTGAGCAACAGCAAGTTAGCTTGATCAAAGTCTTGCTGCCTGATGGCTGCAATTGCAGGCTTAAAGCCTTGCTCGGTTACCTGATCTAATTCTCTTGCCAGTTGATTAATCTGGTCTAGCTCTTGCGAATTTAGCTCGGAGCTTAATATTTCATTGTCTATGATGCTATGGAGCTGTTGTAAATCTTTATTGATTTCGTTGATATGAGCATCGATTGGGTGTGCATGTAAGGAGGCATATTGTGAGTCAGGCGCATGCTGAAATGACAGCAATAATTGGCTTCGGGCATCCCCTAAAAGATATAAGATTTTTCCGGAGCGGATGGTGTGTTGCATGCCTTGAGTATAAAGCTCATTAAACCCTGTTGTCGCGAGTTGCAAGCCAGTGATCCCTTGGTAAGCGATAAATCCTAACGCCACTAAGGTAATCACCACGCTGGCTTTGAGCTTAAAGCTAATAGTACGGATGGCAGTTAAGAAGCCGGAAGGGCTTGCTGAGGTGGATCGCTCAGACTTAATTGGACTATCACTAACAATGATCATGGGTAAATCTCCAAGCAGGTTTATTGCTTAATTTTAGGCGTTACTGTTAAGCTGCGTTGTTGCGATGAGATATAGTTGATTTCACTTTGATTCAGATCAAGTTGAGAGCCTTGCAGTGATAATCAAAGGGATTGAAGCTTAGGTGGTTTGTGAACTTATTTTATATGAACTAACCCCTTTACTCTTATCTTGCGTTTTACAACTTTATCTCTGTTGTTACTGTACTGGTTGAACACGGCTGATATTACAAGGTGAAATTATGACCGCGCCCCTTAAGGTATTACTTCTTTGCTTGCTAACCTTTATTAGTTTGATGGTGCAAGCCGCTAAGCTGGATTATGTCGGTAGCTATACTCATTTGGGTAAACCGGCCATTATTGTGGAGTTTGATCCTAATGATGCGGTGAAACCCGAACAACTTGCCTTATATCTGCTCGGTGAAGACACGCCTCTTGCCATAACTTGGTTTTATAACAGTTTGTCGACGGCGCTGATCACCACAGATGTTGAGGCTGGCCAGCGTTATGTGGTTAAAAGCCATGATGAAAAGCAATCATTTAGCCAGCAAGTGGATATCGCAGAAATACAGCCCAGCGTTAAATTATTAGGCAATGGTCCCTTCGTGCTTGCCTCGGGCAGCCGAACGTTACCCGTGTCGACGGTGAACTTAGATAAGGTAGCCGTGGAGATCTTAGCGGTGAAGCAACCCGCAGAACTACTGAAACAGTTTTATTACCCCGAGCAAGTTTCTACTTGGCAGATGGATCAGCTGGCTAAGTATTTAGAGCCCGTGACAGGCTTACAATTTGATTTGGCTAAAGGGCAGGTCAATCAAACTCAACAAGCTAATTTGCGCATTCCCGATGAAATTAAACCCGGCTGGTATGTATTGGCCATTCGCGGTGTGGGTCAATTCTCTAGTGAACACGTCACCTTGGCGCAATTATTACTCACCGACATTGGACTACAAGCTAAGGTGTTCCCAAATCAGTTAAGTATTGAGGCGGTTGATTTAACCAGCCAAAAAGCCCTTAGCCAAGGTGAAGTTAGTTTGTTGCGCAAGGGTGGCAAACGCTTAAAACTGGGTGCACTAACGTCGGGCTCTGGTCAATTTGACGTTGCGGTTCAAGGCGGCGATGTGTTGCTGGTGGAATCCAGTGCAGGCATAGGTTATTTGCCGCTGCGTGAGGTGCCTCTTGATCTGTCTGATTTCAATGTGACTGGACGCGATTATCAAAGTGTCGAGGTGTTTACCTACTCCAACCGTGATTTATTCAAACCGGGAGAGACCGTGCCGCTGAACATGGTGCTGCGTGACGCAGATGGTGAAGCCCTTAATCAACAACAGTTGTTTTTGGAATTGGTGAAACCCGATGGCAAGGTGATCACCAGTGCTTTAGCGACTGAGCAAGCCATTGGCTTTTTTAGTCATGAATTTATGATCCCCGCCAGTGCGCCGTTGGGTCGCTGGTCGGTGTTGGTTAAATCCAATAAGGCAGCCAAGCATGCCCTTGCTACATTTTCTTTTTTAGTGAGTGAATTTGTGCCAGAGCGGATGGATCTGAATGTGGATTTAGGCCAAGGCAGTGTGGCAACGCCACTTTTTATTGCTCAGCAAAACATTAAGGTAAAAACCGAGGGCCACTATCTATTTGGTGCACCTGCATCGGGCAATGAGTTGAAATTAGATGTGCGCTATCAGAGCGTGAATAAGCTAGCGGGACCGTACCAAGATTATTATGTCGGCGAGGCGTTTCGCGTCGACCCTTATGCTGATGTGCCTGAGCTGCCTAAGGTTAACTTAGATGAAACAGGCCAAGCGCAATTTGATCTGCCGGTCATGCCCGTTGCTAAGTTGCAATCCCCAGTGCAAGCCTTAATCAACTTTGAACTGCTTGAAACGGGCGGTGCCTCCATTTCACGCAAACAACAAGCGTTATTATGGCAAGACAAACCTTTGCCCGGCGTGCGGGTTAACTCGGCTGCTGTGACTTCATACAGCGCGGTGGATTTCACCTTGGCCAATATCAGCGCCGATGGGCAAACCTTGTTAGCCGGCGAACTAACCTACAAATTAGAGCGTAACCGCGGCGGTTATTATTGGACCTACAGCGAAAGTTATGGCTGGGATCTGCTGCGTGATAGCGAGTGGCGTCCTGTGACCATGGATAAACTGAGTTTAGCCCAAGGTGAGCCAGCCCAAATCAGCTTAAATGTAGAGTGGGGTGACTATCGTTTACGTGTGGTGAATGCTGAAGGTGTAACCACCTTATATCCATTTTATGCTGGTTGGCGTGAAGGCGGCGAGCAGCTGCCTGCCAAACCTGATCATCTTACCCTCACTTTAGATAAGTCGGCTTACCAAAATGGTGACGACATTAGCGTGGATGTGAGCAGTGAAGTAGACGGCGAATTGGTGCTGGCCCTTGAGGCGGGTAAGGTGATCCATCAGCAAAAGCTGACTATCAAAGACGGTAAAGCTAAGGCGCTGGTGAGTATCCCTGCTAACCTGAAACGTCATGATCTGTATTTAACGGCAACCCAAGTGGTCACCGAGCAGGCTATGCCAAGAAGGCTGTTTAGTATCGTGCCGATAAAGCTCGACCGCACCAAGCGCCTTGCCAAGGTAACTATCAACGCACCCGAACAATTACAACCCTTAACTGAAGCTGTGTTTACCGTGTCGGCGCCTGAGCTGGCCGGACAGCAAGCTTGGTTTACCTTGTCGCTGATGGATTTAGGTATCACGCAACTATCGCGTTATCAAGTGCCACAAATTCATGATTGGTTTTTTGCACAGCGCCGTTACGGCGCGGATGTGATTGATCTCTATTCACGCCAATATCTGCAGCGCCCCGACTCGTTTGCGGTGCACCGTTATGGTGGTGATATGGCCGCTAATGCCCATTTAGGGGATTTAGTTGAAGCGAAAACCATCACCATTATGAGTGATTTGGTGGCCTTGGATGAGCAGGGTAATGGCCAAATCACGGTGTCATTACCCGATTACAATGGCGCGGCGCAAGTGGTGGCAACGGTATTTGGCAAGCGCACTTTTGGCCAAGCCGAACAAGAAGTGAAAATTAAAGCGCCGGTGATAGCCGAGCTGACGGTGCCACACTTTATTGCGCCGAATGATGAAACCCAAGTGCTGATGGAAGTGTTTAACCAATCGGGTGAAACCCTCACCATTAACGCTGAGCTTAGCGCCAGTGAAGGCGTGGTGTTAAGCGGCGAAACCCAGTTAAGTGTGCAACTTAATGATGGCGAGCGTCGTCATTTGCCGGTTCAGGTCAAGGCTCTGCAAGGCCAAAACGCGGCGCAATTTAGCTTAAACTTGGCCAGTGAAGTTTACAATCAAAGCCGCAGTTGGCATGTGCCTGTGCGCGCCCCTGAGCCCATTTTGATCCACCAATTAGGCAAAACCTTACAGCCCGGTGAATCTTTATGGTTAAGTGAGCAAGTGGCTTGGCCGGGCATGATCCCCTTAACGGGGCAAGCGGGCTGGCTCAGCTTTGGCCATTCACCGACCTTGAACCTAGGCCAGTATGCGCAAAATCTATTCGCCTATCCATATGGCTGCGCCGAGCAAACCACCAGCCGCGCCATGCCTTGGACTTTTGACGATGCCAGCTTAACGCCTTTTAAAGCGCCGTTATTAGAAAAAGCCTCCCAGCAGCAAATACTGGCGCAAGCCGTGCACCGTTTGTCGGGCATGCAAAAAGCCGATGGCAGTTTTGCCATGTGGAACAAGCACGGCGACACGCAAGCTTGGCTAAGTGCCTATGTGACGGATTTTCTGATCCAAGCGCAGATTGCGGATGCCGCGGTGGTGCCTGAAGAAATGCTGGCCAATAGCGAGTCTTACTTGCGTAATTTGTTAAATAGCCAAGGCCCTGCGGCATTTTACAGTGCATGGTTATTGGCGCGTAAGGGCCAGATTGCGGTATCGGATCTGTGGCGATTAGAGCAGCAAAAGATAAATACGCCACTGGATGCAGGCCACTTGGGGGCGGCATTTTTACTTGCTGGTGATGAGGCAAAAGGCCAGCAATATTTACTGCAAGCCAATACCTTAAGCCGCGCCGAATTAGAGTGGAGCCAATTTGATTATGGCTCACAGATCCGCGACCGCGCACAAGTGGTGGCCATTTTAGGTCAATTATCGAGTCGCATTACCTTAGCACCCGTGTTGGTGACATTACGTAATCAGTTGGCCGAAAAAGTGGTGGAGCAAGCTCAAGCATCGCGCTATCTCAGCACGCAGGAAAAAATTGCCTTAATCAGTGCCGGGATTAGTTTGAGACAGGGTAATAACACTCCGGTATCCTTGCAGCTAGACGGTCTGACCGTGACTGGCGAAGGGCAAGGTGGCAGCCCAATTTGGCCAGAGCTAGTGATTGAAAATAAGGGTAATGAGCCGATTTATCTGATGGCATCAGCGCGCGGTAGCGCCGACCCAAGTCAGCCATTAACCTCAACCATCAAGGTGAGGCAGTTTAAACGAGATATCTTTACCAGTAATGGCAAGCCGTTAGCTTTAGATGAGCAAGGTCAAGCTAAGGTTAAGGTGGGTGATAAGCTGATTGTAGTGCTGCGCATTAACTTGGACGAGTACTTGCCAAGTGGTTTATTGGTTGAACATATTCCTACCGGTTTGGTGTTGGAAGACCCGCAGTTTACCAACAGTGGCGCGCTGATCAGCTCGATATTAGACGAGCATGACAATAGCAAGGCCGATACTCTTGAGTATCGTCAAGACCGTTTTGTGGCGGCGCTGCCACAATTAGATGGGCACCAAACCTTAACCTTGGCTTATGTACTGCGTGTACAAAGTAAAGGCCAAGGGCGGATGCCGGCGAGTTTTGTGGAAGACATGTACCAACCAACGCGCTTTATCTATCAAGCCAGTGACGTTAAATCCTTGGTCATAGAGTAGGGCGTTGAAAAGATATGTAACAAGGTGGTTTGGCAGAAGTAAGCTGGCTTGGTTTAGCCTAGCTAGCGCGCTTGTCTGCGCCGCCTTGCTGTCATTGTTTGGTTTGCTTAATTGGCTTATGCCCTTTGATTTTTCGGTGAAGGGCGAGGTGTCGACTACTGTGTACACCGAGCAGGGACAAATTTTGCGTCAGTTTTCAAACCAAGCTGGCGTGGTGCGCATTGCCACTCAAGTTGATCAAGTCAGCCCGTTTTATATTGAAGCCTTGTTGGCTTATGAAGACAGGCATTTCTATCATCACTTTGGCGTCAATCCTTTGTCCTTAGGGCGGGCGTTATTCCAGCATGGTTACTATGGCCGCGTGATTTCTGGTGGCTCAACCATCACCATGCAGGTAGCGCGCATGTTTTATCCACACCAGCGCACTTATCTCGGTAAAATCAGCCAAGTGTTTCGTGCGCTTCAGCTTGAATGGATGCTAGATAAAGAGCAAATTTTAAGCTTGTATCTGACTCATACCCCGATGGGCGGTAACATTGAAGGGGTCCAGGCGGCGAGCTTGCGTTATTTTGGCAAAATGGCAGCGGATCTCACCCGCAATGAAGCGGCCTTGCTGGTAGTGATCCCCCAGCGTCCCAGTTTATATCGCCCCGACCGCCACCCTGAATTGGCCCTACAAGCGCGCAATAAGGTACTGGATAGGCTGTTTAATTTTGGTGTTATAGACAGTTATCAGCATCAGGTGATGATCAATGAAGGGCTACACGCTAAAAGACGACAACTGCCGCAGTTAACACCGCTTCTGGCGCGAGAATTACATCAGCAGCAGGCGCAAAAGGGCAATATTACCACCACCATTGATCAAACCTTGCAAGCCGATCTAGATGCCATTGTAACCCAGCGGTTAAGTCGCTTATCGCCTATGTTGTCCCTAGGCGTGTTGGTGATGGAAAATGCCACAGGGCATGTGCTGGCGTATAAAGGCTCGGCGGATTTTAACGATGCACAGCGCGCCGGGCATGTGGACATGACCAAGGCGGTGCGCTCACCCGGCTCGACATTAAAGCCATTTATATACGCGATGGCGCTCGATTTAGGCTTAGTGCATTCTGCTAGCTTGTTAACGGATACGCCGCGTGCTTTTGGAGATTATCGTCCTGCCAACTTTAGCCAAGGTTTTGTCGGGGCGATGCGACTGGATCGGGCTTTGCAAACCTCGAAAAACGTGCCTGCCGTGCAGGTAATGGCAGCTATTACGCCGATCTATTTTGCCGATAAACTCAAGCAACAAGGCATTTCATTAAGAGTCGCTGAGCCCAGCCTTGCCGTTGCGTTAGGGGGCAATGGCTCGACACTGCGCGAGCTGGTTACCTTATATTCGGCCTTAGCGCGAGCGGGGCATGTGATTGCCCCCGTGTTTACGCCCGATGCCGACATTCAGTTAGATAAACAAGGTGGTAAGACTAACAAGAGTCCGCCGTTAATGTCGGCTGCTGCTGCGTGGATCATTGCCGATACGCTTGCCAAGATAGCACCGCCCGATCGCGCTAAACCCGCCTTTGGCCGCAAAATCAGTTGGAAAACAGGCACTAGTTATGGATATCGCGATGCGTGGGCGATTGGTGTAAGCCCAGATTACACCATAGGTGTTTGGATTGGCCGCCCCGATGGCGCGCCCTTTGTCGGGCAAACGGGGGCGAATCAGGCTGGCCCAATTTTGTTTGATGTCTTTGATTTAATGCCAGCGGATAAGGCGCGTTTAACGAGACCGACTGAGGTGATCGCGAAACAGGTTTGTTGGCCATCAGGCTTAAGTCATACCTTAGTCGCCGATGAGCATTGTTTAAAACGCCAGCGCGGCTGGACCATCAATGGCTTAACCCCCTTGACCTTAGCCGAGCCAAATCGAGCGCGCGGTTTACATCAATGGCCGCTGAGTGTGGTGAGCTTGATGTCGCAAAAGGTGCCGGACAATTCCACACACAAACGGGTAAAGATTAGTTTTCCTACAAATAATCTGACTATTTTTAGTTACCCCAAGCAAAAACTTAATTTATTTAGCAATCAGCCTAACGCCAATTGGTATGTGAATGATCAGTTTATTGCTGGCCAGCAATTGGAATTAGCCCCCCTAAAATCAGGTCAACATCGCCTCACCGCCTGCGTTGAACTCGAATGTGACGCGGTGACTATCACTGTTCATTAGTATCGGATTTTGGTTTTTGTGTGCTTGTGGGACCTGAGCATGCTCAGGGAATAAGAAGGAAAAATTGTTGAAGCGGAATTTATTCCGCGAAATAGCGTGTGGATATTTGATTGTTCGCGGTTTAAAAACCTCTTTGAGAAGCGACTCTCATCAAGAGATCCAAAGGACTTGAAACCAAGCCATTCTCCATTTTTGGCCTTCCAAGTTGAATAATGCAAAAAACTCACCTTCGCCACTCATGGGGGCGCAATAATATGAATACTTAACTAATGCTGTCTCACCACTTTGAGAAAAGGCGACACGGGATACGGAATAAAATGGGCGATAAAGAGCGCTTTTTGAAGAGGTTTCATTGGCATTAGTAACAACCGTCTCAAAACATAGCTCATCACGAATAGCCGTGTTCCATTGCAAGTTCTTGCCCAGTTTTATTTTTGCACCTAAATACTTATTAGGTAGAAAAGTCCCATTAGTAACGATGGGTTGCCAATCAATGTTTGTAGGGTGTTGATTTTGAAGATAGAGCTCTTTAACTAATTGATGAGTTAAATAGGGGCTATCTTCGACCCAGTTTTGCCAATAAGCTGCACTGTATGGGTTATCTATAAACCATTGATGCTCCGTTTCATTCACCAAATAGTAGGGCGTTACCGCGTCTTTTATCTCTTCTAAGAATAACGACTCCCATACGGTTTTTTCAGCATAATGATAATTTTGTTGTTCTGAACCACAGCTCGTTATTAGCAGGGCGCAAAGCAAGAATACAAGTATCATGAATACCTTAAATGATAACGGTTGGGGGCTATTGTATGTAGCTACCATGGTAATCCCTCCATCACTTATCCAGCCATGGCCTTGCAAAATCATATTGCCCAATCACATTTAGGCCGGTTAAATGCCGGCGCAGCATATCGAGGGCGATGGTAGCTGCAATCTTGCGGGTGATGGTGCGACTTTTCGCTGGCAGTACCAATATCTGGCTAATGGTTTCGCTGGGTGTTGCCAATGCAAAGGCGACGGTGCCAACGGGTTTATCTGGCGTACCTCCCGTTGGGCCGGCAATGCCGGTCACCGAAAGGGCGTAGTCGGTGTGACCACTTTGTTTGGCTCCTTGTGCCATTTTTCGCGCGGTTGCTTCACTGACCGCGCCAAACTGGGCTAAGGTGGCTTCGCTCACCCCAACCAAATCTTGTTTAGCTTGATTAGAATAAGTCACCATGGCGCGATCTAAGTAGCCTGAGCTGCCAGATATGGCAACTAGGCTTGAAGCTATCATGCCGCCGGTGCAAGATTCTGCCAGTGCGAGAGTTTCGCCGCGTGACAGCATTAATTGCTGGATATGGCTGGCCAGGCAGTCGGCTTGATGGTTATTAAACAAGGCATAATCAGCCAAGGCGTGTTCTATTTGCTCGGCGGAATCAGCAATGGCTTGAGGGTTAGCACCAATTAGTTTCACTTCAATTTCAGGCGCGGCGGTGCGATAGCCAAGATGAATACCCTCTGAAATGGGGACATCTTTAATTAGTTGATGAATGCCTGACTCACCTAAACCAAAGGTAGTGATTTTGTGCTGGCTAAGCTGACTGACAAGATCAAATCGCTTGGCGATATCGGGCCAAATAAGCTCGCTGAACATGTGTTTAAATTCATGGGGCACGCCGGGGGTGAAATAAAATCGAGCACGGCCTAAAACAATACTAAAGCCACAGGCTGTGCCTCTGGGATTATCAATTACGTCTGCGCCTGCGGGTAATAGGGCTTGTTTACGATTAGCGGGAGCCATGGTGCGCCCTTGCTTGGCAAACTTTTGCGTCATTACTTCTAGCCAATCTTGATTAAGCTCAAGGGGCACAACAAGTGCTTTAGCGGCGGCTTCACTGGATAAATCATCACTGGTTGGGCCTAGGCCACCATTGACCAACACCACATCACTGCGCTGGGCGGCTTCTTGAAACACTGCTACAAGCGCGTCAAGTTGGTCGGCAACTGTGTGTAAACGCTGTGGTTGAACACCATGACTAAATAATTGCTGACAGAGCCAATTGGCATTGGTATCAACAATTTGCCCTGTGATTATTTCATCGCCAGTACTGATTATTTCGATTTTCATGGTATTCCTGTTCACCTTGCAAGCTTTTCTGACTGAGCAGATTGATGAATTTAAAGTTTAAGATCAAGTATTAATACAGTTATGTAGAATTGATTGCTAAAATTAAGCTGAATTCGCTTTTATTAGGTTAAGGACAATGATTAGAGTATTTGCTGCAATATTAACCTGTTCTATTTTCAGTGGCACTGCAATCGCTGCCAATCCGTGGGAAAAATTCGATAGTCCAAGTTCCGGGCCTGCCAGTTCAATTGGTAGCTATGCCAATGGCTGTTTAGTTGGTGGCGAGGCGCTTCCTCTTGAAGGAGACGGATATCAGGTGATCCGCACTTCGCGCGAACGTTACTATGCTCATCCCATGATGATCGATTATTTAGTAGAGCTAGCTAAAGAAAACAAACGCCTAGGGAATGGTGATTTGCTAATTGGTGATATGTCGATGCCAAGAGGAGGGCGTTTTACCTCTGGTCATTCGAGCCACCAAACGGGTTTAGATGCCGATATTTGGCTGCGCATCGGTGATAAACAATACAGTCGTAAGGCCCGTGAAAACTTGAGCCCGTATAACGTAGTGGATATGCAAAACTACAAGATCAAGGCGCAGAAATGGACCAACGAGCACGCTCAAATAGTGCAACTTGCCGCTTCGGATAAACGCGTATCGCGCATTTTTGTTCACCCTGTGATCAAAGAAACCTTATGTAAAGCGGATTGGCCCGAAGGTCGAGATTGGCTGCGCAAGGTTCGTCCTTGGTTTGGTCACAACTATCATATGCATGTCAGGCTCCATTGCCCGCGCGGTGATGAATCTTGTACCCCACAAGCGGCGCCACCTGCCGGAGATGGTTGTGGTAAAGAGCTTTACTCATGGTGGCCAAAGCCTAAGACCGAGCAGGAAAAGAAAAAAGAGCAAGAGCAGTTATTGCTAGCTAAAAGCACCACCACTAAGCCTGCGAAACCGGTTTATAAAGATCAACTGAAATTAAAACCGCTGCGTTGCCAAGATTTGGTGACAGGTAATTTAAACTAAAATACGAGGCGGATTGATTGCGAAACTGGCCAATTAATCCGCTCCGTACTACCCATTGCACTATTCACTAGACTTGCACTAAAGCACTAAGAATTACGCATTAAAAGTAGAACATCAAATACACCGCTACTGATGTTAGTACACCGATACTGATAAAGAATTGGGTTTGTAACTTGATCATGATGTCCTTCCTTTGACTCGGTTTTTCTTCATACTAGAAAAAAACACCCTGTTCATAAATTAATCTAGATCATGGTTTTGATTATATTTTAAACACATCGGCGTATTTGAAGCACGGATCACCTTTTCGCTGACTTCTTAACGTTTAATTAACCGCCGAGGTATCACGTCGATTCCCGCGTGATAGTGTCCTTGGCAAGCTGACAAGGCAAGGGCAAGCGCTTTTTCTACTACCAATTCAAGTTGCTGTGGCATGGACTGGATCTTAATGGGCAGAAAATCGAGTAATCGATGATCACCAAAGGTGGCTAATTTAACCCGCTTAAAGTTTTGTTTAGATTGAGATAAACAATCCAGCACGCCTTCGAATAGGGTGTAAGAAGTGACCACAATAGCATCTGGCAGAATGCCTTGTTTTAGCCAATCTTGAGTTAGTTGAAAGCCTTGCTCGGTACTAAAATGATCGCCATAGGCAATTTGCACTTTTGGCTGATAGTCTAGTTTGTGAATTGCACTTTCAAATCCCTGATGGCGCTCCTTGGAAACGATGAGTTTAGGCACCGCGCCGATCAAGCCTATCGAGGCGGGTTTAGTGTCGGCGACAGCAAGGGTAAGGCTAGCAGCGCCTTCGAGATCTTCACTGATAACACTGGCAAATCTTTCATCATCCATAGCACGGTCAAGGGCGATCACGGGCACGCCTTTATCAAGCACCGAAAAATAAAATGGGTGGCTACTGCTAAGGCAGCTGGCGACTAACAAGGCATCAATCCGTCGGCTTAATAAGCTATTTGCAACATTGATCTCGGATTCTTCGGTGTCGTCAGAGCAAGCAATAATCACCTGATAACCGACTTTACGGGCATCGCGCTCAAGTAGTTTGGCTAGTTTGGCATAGCTGGCGTTTTCTAGATCGGGAATGATCAAACCTAATGTTTTACTGCTGCCTGCGCGTAGGGTACTGGCGGTTAAATTGGGCGTGAAGTTATGCTGATTCACCACGGCCATTACTTTTTGCTGAGTTTTTTCACTAATCCGGTATTGTTTCGCCTTACCATTGATAACATAACTGGCTGTGGTTCTTGAAACGCCAGCCAGTTTTGCGATTTCTTCTAATTTCATGAAATGCTCAACTCTTATAAAAAAGTGTTGTAATCTTAGCTGAATCGATTCAGTATAGCAACTGAAACGATTCAGCAGTTGAGTTAAAACTTCTGAAATATATTTTTTAGCTAATAGCTGACACGATTCAGCTGGCGTAATTGGATCCAATAAGGCAGGTAAGTAATGCTAACGATAGGCCAATCAGACATTGTGATGGCACAAAGTGCCAACAACAAACAGCAAGCTATCCGCGCGATTGCTGCGGGGTTAGTCGAAAAAGGGTATGTCGGCACGGGTTATGATGAAGGTATGCTGGCTCGCGAGCAGCAAAACTCTACATTCCTTGGTGCAGGCATTGCCATTCCTCATGGCACCACTGAAACCCGCGATTTGGTAAACAGCACCGGTGTTTTGCTGCATCACTTTCCCGAGGGCGTGGATTGGGGTAACGGTAATACGGTGTATTTGGCGGTGGGCATTGCTGCTAAATCTGATGAGCACTTGACGATATTAAAACAACTTACCAAGACCTTAGGTGCTGATGGTATCGAGCAAGCCATTAAACAAGCCACCAGTGCTGAGGCATTAGCTGCTTTATTAACGCCGGATAACGCTAGCCAAACCCATATTCATTTTGACAGTACGTTAATCCAACAAGGCTGCGCTGCCAGTGATATGTTACAGCTAACGGCGATTGCTGCTGGACGAATCAATCTAGCTAATCACACAGACAAAACCTTTGTTGCCGATGTTATCAGTAAGGCGCCTACTTATCTTGGCCAAGGGATTTGGTTAGTGGCCAGTGATCAAGGCGTTCATGCGACTGCTTTAGCATTTGTTTCCCCAGCCGAGGCCTTTGATTGTGACCAGCAACCGGTACAAGGTTTATTATGTATCGCCAGCAATAAGAGCGACTTACAGCGTCAGTGTCTGGAAAACCTAATTACTTTAATCAATGACAAAACCTTGTCGCAATTGACCACTCAATCTCCTGAAGCCTTAGTAGCGCTCTTAACACAAGTGCCCACAAAAGGATTAACGGCTACCTTTACGGTGCATAACGCCCATGGTTTACATGCGCGCCCCGGTGCCATGTTAGTGAGTGTGGCCAAGAAATTTAACAGTGCCATTCAAATAGTGAATTTAGATGGCGATGGCACCAGTGCTAACGCTAAGAGCTTAATGAAATTAATGACCTTAGGTGTTAAACACGGCCATCGTTTGCAATTTAGTGCTGACGGTGACGATGCACAGCAAGCCCTTGATGCCATTGGCGAAGCCATCGCACAGGGGCTAGGGGAGTCTAAGTAATGACTAAACACGTGAAGGTAGTGACAGTGACAATGAATCCCGCGTTGGATTTAACCGGTCACTTAGACCAACTGACTCCCGGCGGGCTCAATATAGTCGACAGTGCGAGCCTGCATCCCGCTGGTAAAGGGGTGAATGTCGCTAAGGTATTGGTCGAGCTGGGGGCAGACGTCACCGTAACCGGTTTTTTGGGTGAGACAAATCAGGGCGAGTTTGTCGATTTGTTTACGCAAGCTGGGTTAACGGATGAGTTTATCCGAGTGCCGGGCGCAACCCGCATTAATGTTAAATTAGTAGAACAAAACCAATCGGTTAGCGATATTAATTTCCCCGGTGTTGAAATAACTAACGGTGCTTTTGAACAGTTAAGACAAAAGCTGCATGACCTGACTAAACAAACCGAGATCTTTGTGATTGCCGGCAGCTTGCCCCGCGGCGTAAGCAGTGCCCAGTGCCAGGCTCTGATTGTAGAGTTAAAGCAACGGGGCGCTAAGGTTTTCTTTGACAGTAGTAAGCAAGCGCTGGCTGCTGGGGTTAAGGCATTGCCGTATTTGATTAAGCCTAATGAGCTGGAGTTAAGTGAGCTTACGGCACGACCACTGCACTCCATAACCGATGTTCTTGACGCTGCAAATCAATTACATCAGCAAGGCTGCGAGCAGGTCGTGGTGTCTATGGGTGAGCATGGCTTGGTCTGGTTAGATAACCAAGGAGTCATGGCCGCCAAGCCACCCAAGGTGACTGTGGTTAGCACCGTGGGTGCTGGTGATACCTTAGTTGCCGCCTTGTGTTGGGGGGAATTACAACAGTGGCCAAAACAGCAAACGTTAGTTTTTGCCACCGCACTGGCCGCAATGGCTGTCAGTCAGGTTGGGGTTGGTTTTCATTCGCCAACACAATTCGATTCGTTAATGTCGCAAGTTCAAGTGGTTGAACCCAGTGACTTGGAATTTAAAGGATAATAATATGAATACCGTCATTATTACCGCATGCCCAAGCGGCGTTGCCACCAGTTTTATTGCCAAAGGCGTACTTGCACAAGCGGCCAAACAATTAGGTTGGCAGGCTGAGATTGAATGCCACAGTAACCTCACCTCAGACGAGAGCCTGACTGCACAACAAATTGAGCAAGCTGAGCTGGTGATCATTGCTGCAGACAAAACCGTGGATTTAACGCGCTTTGTTGGCAAGCAGGTTTACCAATCAGGCATTGCTGAGGCGTTAGTTGAGCCTACGTCGTATTTAGAGCAGGCTAAAGCGCAAGCTACGCGATTAGAGCAGTTACCTGAGACAACAGCCACGCAGACTCAGCTAAATGAATCGCCCGGCAAGGTGCAGCGGATTGTTGCAATTACAGCTTGCCCGACAGGCGTCGCGCATACCTTTATGGCAGCAGAAGCGTTACAAAACGAGGGTGAAAAATTAGGCCACGCGATTAAGGTGGAAACACGTGGCTCGGTGGGCGCTAAGAATCAGTTAACCGAAGCCGATATTGCCGAAGCCGATCTGGTGATCATTGCGGCTGATATTGAAGTGGATCTAGCGCGCTTTAATGGCAAAAAGCTATATAAAACCAGTACCGGTGCGGCGCTTAAAAAGACCGAGCAAGAAATTCGAAACGCCTTTAACGCCCATGTTTATAATCATCAAGGTGACAGTCAGGCCAGCCACGCAAGTGAGCAAGAGCAGCCTAGTTTGTATAAGCATTTAATGACAGGTGTTTCCCATATGTTGCCATTGGTGGTAGCAGGTGGCTTGCTGATTGCCTTGTCGTTTGTCTTTGGTATTAAGGCATTTGAGGAAGAAGGTAGCTTGGCCGCGGCCTTAATGGAAATTGGCGGGGGCTCTGCCTTTGCGTTAATGATCCCAGTTTTGGCCGGTTATATTGCCTATTCCATTGCCGATAGACCGGGCTTAGCGCCTGGCTTGATTGGCGGTATGTTGGCAAGTACCACGGGTGCTGGGTTTTTAGGCGGTATTGTTGCTGGTTTTCTTGCCGGTTACTGCGCCAAGTTCTTAGCTGACAAGGTACGTTTGCCCGATTCGATGGCGGCGTTAAAGCCTATATTAATCATTCCATTACTTGCGACGTTAGTCACTGGCTTGGTGATGATCTATGTCGTGGGTACACCTGTTGCGGCGTTAATGTCTGGCTTGACCGATTTTCTTAACAACATGGGCTCAACCAATGCGGTGTTGTTGGGTGTGTTATTAGGCGCCATGATGTGTTTTGACTTGGGTGGCCCGATTAACAAGGCGGCTTACACCTTTGGCGTGGGGTTATTAGCATCACAAACTTACTTGCCGATGGCTGCTATTATGGCTGCGGGTATGGTGCCTGCATTGGGTATGGGCTTAGCTACCTTAGTTGCTAAATCAAAATTTGCTGCGCCAGAGCAACAAGCGGGTAAAGCATCTTTTGTACTGGGTCTGTGCTTTATCTCAGAAGGGGCGATCCCATTTGCTGCTAAAGATCCTATGCGTGTTATCCCATGTTGTATCGCCGGAGGCGCATTGACAGGTGCTTTGTCTATGTTGTTTGGCGCACAATTAATGGCACCTCACGGTGGTTTATTTGTGCTTCTTATCCCAGGGGCTATTTCGCCAGTGTTGCTTTACCTAGTTGCGATTGCTGCGGGTACCGCGTTAACTGGGCTATCTTACGCATTCTTGAAACCAAGAGAGGTTGCTGCAGCCTAAGTTATCTGGGTTGTTTGGGCGCTTGGCTCAAACAACCCTTGTTCCCACCATTGCACTCCTTTGCTTAATTTTCCGCTTTACCTAGGTTAATATCCTTCATATCGCATTTTTAGTCAGAACTTAACTTGTTGTAACGAATAGGATTATGACGGCTCTGTTGGGAATGGGATTGACCTTTTTGTGCATAGGTAAAGGATTAGACATGTTAAATCGCGCGTCGTGCTTCTATTTAGCCACTATGCTGTTAGTGATGATTCTTTTTGTCAGCTTGGATAGCATCGCGTTGCAAATTCAAGTACCTGAATATTATAAAAACGCAACCAATATCCTGCTTGGCTCGCCGATGGGTATTCCCATCATTATGATGATGTTGTTGGCCATGGCTGGCATTATTTTTATGCTATTCAACGCCCAATATATGCGTCATATCGTGTTGATATATGTTGTCGGTATGGCGCTGTTTTATGGTTTTGTTCATCTAGGCACTGGGCTGGCTCAGCCCTCTAATGAGACGCCACAGGCCATGACAAGTCAGCACACTGAGCCTGGCATGCCTGTTAGGCAGATAGAAGAACAAGCTGTGCGTGGCTGGCTGGAGCAGAAACTCATTGGAGAGCCTGCGGAGCAAGATAAACGTTTAACCCTTAATACTGGTGTTATTATTGCGCTGGTGCTGTTGATTTTGTTACTGGTAGTGGTGACTTTTAGGCAGAAAGTTCACGTCAAAGAGCCTCACAGTGCAGTCGATAAGCCTGCGCCTTTGGCAAGTTTAGCCAAGCAACAAGCGGCACTGATGCAAGCTAGTTCGGCTTGTGGTAAGGCGCAAATAATTGATTGCTATATGCAAATGCTCAAGCTATTAGCGACGGAATATGATCTGGTGCGTCATCAGGCACAAACGGCTCAGGAGTTTTATCAGCAGCTCAAAGATGCCAAGTTACCGGCTCAGCCTTTGTATCAACTCACCTTGTTATTTGAACAAGCCTGCTATAGCCAACTTGAGTTGCAATCCGAACAAGTGGTAATGGCCATCACCCATTTAGATGAAATTTCACGGGCGCAATCCTAATGAAACATGCCTTTAATAACGCCAGATTATTCGTCATTTCAGCTTTAGTCTTTGCTATTGGTGTTACCTTGATTGCCAGTATTAAGCCTCTGTGGTTGGTCGAAGTGCTTACTTGGATGTTGACCATCCCCAGTGTGTTTATCTGGGTTGGATTGATTTTATTGCTCTTTTTTATCGCGCTACAACGGATCAAACAAGCAGATTTAGCCGCCCCCGTGTTGCTGGTTAATCCACAAGTTGAGCAAAGCGAGAGTCCACATTTGTTGCAGCAGTTAAGTGATTTATTCACCCCTGGCAATGAAGCTAAGTTACATGCCCATGTGAAGGCCCTGTTTCTCAAGCAGTATTGTAGGCAGTATCAAATAAATAGTCGCGATGGCTTAAAGCAATTAAGCCAAGATAAAAAAATTAGTTGTGAGCTTAGGCGAGCCTTGTTGTTTCAGGTTAAGCCTAGTTGGCGGCAAACAGTAAGCTTTGGCCATTGGCCGCTATCAAACCGTGCATATTTGCCTTATGCATTAACGATTTTGGCGGCTCTAACGACTTTATCCGACTTACCCTAAGGAGTGTAATATGACGACAACTGAGCTGAGTGCAGCCCAGATCCCGGCTATTTGTGCCACCGTTTTAGCCGAAGTTGAGCAAGGGATCATTGGCAAACGTCTGGTGTTAGAGCAAGTGTTGGCCGCGCTATTGGCTCAAGGACATGTGTTATTGGAAGACAATCCCGGCGTGGCCAAAACCCAGATAGCAAAAAGCTTTGCTCGCGTGCTTGGACTTGAATTTAAGCGGATCCAATTCACTCCCGATTTACTGCCCGGGGACATCTTGGGCGGGTTTATCTTTGACCGCCAAGCCAATCAATTTCAGTTGAAGAAAGGGCCGATTTTTACTTCGGTATTATTGGCGGATGAGATCAATCGCGCCTCACCTAAGGCACAATCGGCGCTGCTTGAGGCGATGGAGGAAAAGCAAGTGACCTTAGACGGAGAAACCATGCATTTGCCGCAGCCATTTTTTGTCATGGCAACCCAAAACCCCATAGAATACGAGTCGACCTTTCCTTTGCCCGAAGCCCAGCTTGACCGATTTTTATTAAAACTGTCGGTAGGTTATCCCAATGAGCAGCAAGAGGTTGAAATTTTACAAGCAAGGCTAACGCGCTGCACCGCACAGCCGGAGTTAAAGGTAATAACCGACCAAGCTCAATTATTGGCGATGCAAAATGTGATTGAGCAGGTAACTGTTAGCGAAGCACTACAATCCTACATAGTGCAAATTGTGCGTGCGACCCGTGGCCATGCCAATGTCTTGGTAGGGGCAAGCCCACGCGCCAGTTTGGCATTGTTATCCATCAGCCGCGCTTGGGCCGCCATGCAAGGGCGAGATTATGTGTTACCCGATGACATAAAAGCCGTTGCGGTGCCGTGTTTGGCTCATAGATTAAGTTTGTCTCCTGAGCTATGGGGACAAGAGCAAGCGGGCGAAAAGATCATCAGTCAAATATTAAACAGCTTGGCAGTGCCGATGGGAACAGGCCATGGAGCAGCGTAAGTCACTGCAACTGGTTTTTGTTCTCTTACTGCTACTTGGCTTGTTGCTAAGTAATGCAACATTAGTGGCGATGAGCCTATTTCCTCTGAGTTATTTGTTGGTCGCAAGCATGACTCAGCCGTTAGCCAAACTGACCGTTCGGCGTGAGGTGACAAAACAGCAGGGGCACATAGCGCTTAATTATCACATTACCAGTGAGCAGGGGAATATTCAGCATGTTTACATTAAAGAGGCAATGCCGAGAAATATATTGGCGACGACGCCTTATGTTGAATACAGCGCCCCGCTAAAGCAAGGCAAGCCCTTGGTATTTAGTCGACAGCTGCCATTGAGTCGCGGTCAGTTTGAGTTTAATGAGATTGAAATAGCGGCGGCGGATTTTATTGGTCAAATCTATCACCGTGAGATTGTGTCCAAGCCCTGTACGCTGACGCAAGTGCCAGCTGCAAGCGTGATGGCAAATATCCCCTTAAGCTCTCGCAAAACCTTTGGTTTTAATGGGGTTGTGGCGGCTGGAAAGGCGGGCACGGGAGAAGCCTTCTTTGGCTTAAGCCAATATCAAGAGCACATGCCCAGTAAGGCCATTAATTGGCGCGCCAGTGCGAAACATGACAGCTTATTATTGGCCAATGAATATGAGCAAGACAGTAATATGAATGTCGGTTTGATTTTGGATGCCCGCAACATAGGCGCTCTCAATGTAGCTAAAGGAAACGACGTCTTAGCAAGTGGTTTAGATTTAACCTTAGCTTTAGGTTTAACCATGGCCAAAAGCCTATTGCGCAGTGGTCACCGCCTTGGCTTACTGACATTGGGCCAGCAACTTGATTATGTTTATCCGCATTTTGGTCGTAGGCAGTTGAGAAAGATTGAGCATGCCCTGACTAAGGTTGAGCCAGCGCAGGCCGATGGACTCAATTTATGGGCATTAGAGCATAAACCGGCGCTCTATTTTCCCAACAAAGCCAATTTGGTGTTGATCAGTCAACTACAGCAAAGTGATTTACATTTGTTACAAGGTTTGAAACGAGCAGGGTACGACTTGACCGTGATAGTGCCCGATCCCTCGGGTTTAATAGACGCAGAGAAAAAGCAGCAGGTGGTTGATTTATATCGCCTACATCGTGAACCCTTGTTGAAGCAATTTAGACAGCTTGGATTTTTGCTGATCCCATGGCCAATGGAGCAAGAGTTAAGTCAGTTTTACCACCAAAGTTTAGTGCCAGCGCTGCGCCTTAAAAGGAGAATGGGATGATCATGGCCGTGTTGTTTCAACTATTGTCTGTACTGGCGATAGTGGGGTTGTATTATCCTCACGGGTTAATGGCGCTGGTAATTTTGTTGTTGTTTCCCTTTTATCATATGGATAAAAATGTCTCGGCAGTGATTTTTTATCTCACCACTTTGGCTTTGGTCGTGATTGCTATCAAGGGTGACGATTTTTATGCTGTTATCAGCATGTTCGCGATGGCAATGGTGGGCTGGCAGCTGGAGCAGCAACGATTAAATCAAGATACTCAGGCCTCCATGGTGCGCAAAACCAAGCAGTTATGCTTACTTAGCTGCTCGGTGTTGGTGATTGTTGGTGGACTATATTCGCTGACGTTTTCCCTATCCATTGGCTTGGCCATTGCCTGTTTGCTTTGTGTGATAGTGAGTTTTATCTGCGCGATCAGTGTTAAGCGCGAAAAACAATCGATAAGTCATCAAGAACCTTGAAATAGATCAAACTAAGGGCAGCTGTTGCTGCTCTTTGCCGGGGAGTGTGATCGACTGGGTTGAGTTCACCGCGGTGAGCTGAGTATCATGAGCGCCATTTTATTTAACAAGTCGAGCATAATGGCCATTCAAATCACCTATTTCCCAATGTGGCAGCGCCAGTTGAATTGGCATAAACCCGCCCACAGTAAACTGGCTAATGTACCCAATTATATTACCCATATTATTTTGTCGTTTGTTTCGCCTCAGCTTAGCTATGATGGCGATTTAACGGCCAAGATCAGCGACGTTTTTTTTGAAGGTGAAGATCAGGCTCTTGATCAACTTAGCCACGCTAGCTCGCCGACGCTAAAGCAACTTAAGTCTTGCTTGGCATTAACCCATGGTCAAACCGTAATGATATCGGTAGGGGGTGAGATTGGCGGCGAATTTGAAGGCACCCAGTTTGACAACATTGCCCGCTTGGTTGCTGATTTGGATTTAGACGGCGTTGACATTGACTATGAGCCCGCAGGCTTGATGACAGCGACCCCCGCGCAAATTGCCCGCTATCAGGAGATTATTGTTGGCTTTCGCCACGCTCTGGATAAGCAAAGTGAGCACACAGGTAAACACTATTTTCTCAGCTGCGCGCCCACCGCGGTTGGCTTATTGGGTGGCGAAGATGCTTACCATGCTATGGGCATTACCGAGCCTAAACTGACGCGATTTGATGCCAGTTACTTGGGGCAATTGGCCGACAATTGCGGTGACATTATTAATCAACTTGCCAACTTGATTGACGAGCCAGAGCGTGAACAAGAGTGTGCGATTGGCGAGTTAGGCCAAGCATCAACTTATCGCCAAGCGGGTTTATGCCATGTTGGCACCGTAGCAAGCGCTTATGATTTCCCGTCTACAGGTAAAATGGTTGAAGTGTTGCTTGGCAATAATCCAATCAAAGCCAGTCAAGAGCGCTATCCCTGTATTGGCAATATGCTTGATTTAGTGATTTATCAGGCATACAACATGGGCACCGCCAATGTGTTAGCGCGCATTTTATGTTACGAAGCTCACCGCTGTGTGTCTGAGTATTTAGCCCAGCTGAGTGAAACCGCCTCTGGGTTTGCTATCGGCCATGGCTGTCATGTGGGTAAAGAGGCTTGGCCGCAGTTTGCTTATACGCCTAAGCGACTCAGTTATTTGTACGGTTACATTGCCGAGTTTGGTCGCGTTCAAGATGGCGCGAGCTTTTGGAGCTATTCAAGTCCCTGCAGTGATGATTCGTTTTATGTGCCTGACTATCCACAGTCACAAGATAAGGAATTTAGCCAAACCGGTGATGTGTTTTTGCACACGGCAAAGGTGCTTGGGCTGATTGGTGAAGAGCGAGCAGATAGCGAAATCGAAGCAGAGCAAGTCGATTTAGTTTAAGGGTTACGCATCAAGGGTAAAGTAAAAAGGAGGCAACTTGCCTCCTTTTTTAACCCTTATACGCTAAGGCATTAGATAACGATTTTGACATGACTAGAAACAGATTTTGCCATCGCGACGGCAATCTCGGTATCTTGGCCGCGACACAAAGCCACACCTAGGCGGCGTGAGCCGGCTATTTCAGGTTTACCAAACAGGCGAATTTGTGAGCCAGGGATCCGCGCTAAGGCCTCACCGACTAAGTCATAGCGAATGTTATTGGAAAAGCCTTCACCCATGATAACGCTTGAAGCGGAAGGACCAAACTGTCTGATTTTACAGATTGGCAAACCAAGGATTGCGCGTACGTGCAACGCAAATTCCGACAAATCTTGAGAAATTAAGGTCACCATGCCGGTGTCGTGTGGGCGAGGTGATACTTCACTAAAGAACACATCGTCGCCTTTAATGAACAGCTCTACGCCAAATAAACCGTAACCACCTAAATTCTCAACAACTTTTGCAGCCATGGCTTGCGCTTTTTCAAGTAGATCGTCTTCCATTTTTTGTGGCTGCCATGATTCACGGTAATCGCCGTCTTCTTGGCGATGACCTATGGGGGCACAGAAATGGATGCCATCGACGGCACGAACAGTCAGTAGGGTGATTTCATATTCAAATGGGACAAAGCCTTCAACGATGACCTTACCTTTACCCGCGCGGCCACCTTCTTGGGCATAAGTCCAAGCGATGTCGATATCGAACGACTCACGGATCACACTTTGGCCTTTACCTGAGCTACTCATGACAGGTTTTACCACACAAGGCATGCCAATTTCAGCGACAGCGCGGTCAAAATCGGCTTTGTTGTCGACAAATTGGTAAGGTGAGGTTGGGATACCAAGCTCTTCAGCGGCCAAGCGGCGAATACCTTCACGATCCATGGTAAGCGCCGTGGCGCGAGCTGTGGGCACCACATTGTAGCCTTTGTCTTCAAGCTCAATCAGTTTTGAGGTCGCAATGGCTTCAATTTCAGGGATGATATAGTCAGGTTTTTCCTGCTCGATAATTTGCTCTATGCTAGCACCGTCAAGCATATCAACCGTGTAAGAGCGGTGAGCAACTTGCATTGCAGGGGCATTTTCATAGCGGTCAAGGGCAATCACTTCGATGCCAAAGCGCTGTAATTCAATCGCCACTTCTTTACCTAATTCGCCCGAGCCCAGTAATAATGCCCGAGTGGCATTGGTGCAGTTTGCGGTTCCTATCATATTGAAATATCCCTTAATGTCAGTGTGTTTATGATATTTGGTCTAGCTTACTTATTGTAGTTTTAATTTAGTTTGATAACGGTCAGTTCAAGTTGATTAAACTGCTTAAGTAGCATTTCATATTGTTGTGTCATGTCGATTTTTTGTTCATCCCGATGGGCGAGCACCGCTGCCTTGATATCGGTTGGGCTAAAGCCAGCAAAACGCAGTTGTGAAAGGGCCGATTGCAGTGCGGGCAAGCTAGGGTTATAAGCTGCGTTTTCCGCGTAACGCCCAATAAACCATTGGCCATTCACGGTTTGCAATCCCAAGCTATGATAATAGCCGGTGTAAGGTGCATAACTGAGATTGGCTTGCGCTATGATGGCTTGGTATGGCTGGTCTTGAGTAGTGGTATTGAAGTGCTGTTTTTGCTGCTCAAATAGCGCATAAGGATTGCCTAAATCTTGCGGACCAAAGCTGTCAGGCAGTAACTGTGGGAAAGATTGCGAGCCATGGTTTAACACCTGCACCGTTAAGCTATCTTGTCCGGCTACTTCACGAATAAACTGACGGCAGTGACCACATGGGCTGGCATTGACATAAAGTTGCTTGATCCCCGTTTCATTGGCCAGCCAAGCGTTATTGATTGCGGCTTGTTCGGCATGAACACTTTGCCCCAGAGGTTGATTGGCAAATTCTAAGTTTGCGCCGATATATGCGGCACCGCTGTTACCGATAACAAACGCGCCGACGTTAAAATTGGATACCGGAGTGATTGCAAAACTTGCCGCAAATGATAGTAGCGAAGGCATTTGCTCGGATGTAAATTGCGCCATGATCGACGCTGGTATTTGCCCTGTAAACGGCTGCTCGGCAAAAGTTTGCTTGAGCTTAGCTTGGATAGATTCAGGAAGTTGGGTTAGGGCTTTATCATAAATAGATGCGTTCATTGTCTCTTCCTTCAATAAGTTAAGTCAAAAATAGCATATAAAGTGAAAAAATGATTGGCGCAAGTAAGGCCATTAACACGGCGCATAAGATTAACGCCAAGGATGAATACGCGCCGTGACGCTCGCTATGTTCAATGGCGCGTGCGGTGCCTAAGGCGTGTGCCGCGCAGCCCATGGCCAATCCTTGTGCGTGATGATCGTTTACCCCCACCAAGCGCAGCCAAGGTAAACCAAATGCGGCGCCTAATATGCCCACAACAATCACCACCGCCGCCGTTAATGCTGGAATACCGCCCAAACTCTGGGTAATACTCATGGCAACCGGTGTGGTAACCGACTGCGGAGCCAGCGAGGCTATCACTGCTAAATCTGCGCCGAAAGCCCAAGCAAGGGGAATAACGATAAGCAATGAGGCACTCACGCCCACCGTGCAGGCCAGTAAAATAGGGCCCAGTTGCTTTTTGATCTGCGCGGCTTGCAAATACAAGGGCACCGCCAGTGCAACTACTGCAGGCTCAAGCAGCCAAGTTAGCGGATAAGCGCCCTGAGCGTATTCTTGATAAGGTAAGTCAAAGGTGATGTGCAATACAATTAAGCTCACCATCGATAATAGCACGGGGTTAAAACAGGGCCATGCCCACTTGCTATAGAGTTTTCTAAAGCCAAAATAAACCACAATGGTAAGAGGAAGCGCCAGCCAAAACATATTATTTCACCTGATTGAATCGTTGAAATAAGTGACCAACAAGGGTCATGACGGCAAAGGTTCCGATCAAGATACAGGCAACGATACTAGGCCATTGGCCTTGGATTAATTCGAGGTAATTGACCAGACCTACGCCAATAGGGATAAACAATAGCGCCATGTAAGTCAGTATCGGGTCGGCCACGGGTTTAACCCAATCGAGTTTCACTAAGCCAACCTGAAAGCTGATAAACAGCAAGATCAGACCTAAAATACTGGCTGGAAAGCCAAATGGCAGTAAGGTAGCAATGGCTTTACCAGCCAGTAAATATAGCCAGATGATCAAGGCAGCTCGAAGCAATAGCAACATAGTCTTACTATAAAAAGAGATTAGCGCGCTATTGTAATTCAGAACTAGCGAATTTTCGAGTCATCAGCTCAATGTCTACAAGATCACTCTAGGGTCTGTTGATCTTTGGGGGTTGAATTTTGTTCGAGATAGAAGCGTTTTGAACAAGGCGAGCAGTGTGCAGCTTAGCATTCTAAGTAAATACTGCTCAACGACGGGCAAAACGCTTGTAGCCGAATCCGTAGGAAAGCGTTTGTTGGTCATTTCTACTGCGTTAGAGACTTTTCGCGTACTTCACTATGCCACAAAGCAACTGTATTGTATAAATGAACAACAAATTGCTTCAAAAACAAGCACAAAAGATCAACAGACCCTAATACTTCATCTCAAAACCAAGGCTAAACTGACTATCGCCATAACCAGGAATTTGACCTGTGCTATACAGGGTGCGAAGTTTGACGTTTCGATCGACGTCAAAACTAAGGCCTACACCCACGGCGAGATCATTCTTATCTTGGTTGATTTGGCTGCTGTTTTGTTGAAAATCATGGAGGGTCAGGGTGTCTGACATTTGGCTATAAGCGATGCTGTTTTCATCATAAAGTTGGCCAAAAACTTCTAAGTTGACGGTTTTATCCTTGGATGAAACCAGGGGTAACGCAAGTACATCGTAATAGCTGCTTTGATGAAACGTGGATCTTGCCAAATCAGTATCAAAGGTGGTTTGTTGATAAATTTTGGCAAAAGTACCCTTCATTTTTTTATAGGTTTCGGCGGGTAGACTGGTTAGGTAAGTACTTGTGGTAACAAAAGGGTTGGCAACTTGCGATTCATTTTCTTTTGCGTTAACCCCATTTGAATAAGGCAGTGTTGTTAGTAGCACTAACATGGCCGCTGAGCTTATGTATGATGCACGCATTGTAATGAATGAACTGACTTTACACATGGTCGACTCCTTATACCACAATCGGAGTATACAAACTTGCTGGTCTAAGAAAATCGACTTAGGGCGATTTTTTGAGCAGGATCGGCTAATCACTGAACTTATGATTAAAACTTGAGATCTACATGATTCTATTGCTCGATCTTTAAGTTTGTATGAATCAATTAAAGGTATCTGTTATGTTTTTACCTAGTACTTGGCTAGACCAAAAAACCTTGCGCCAAGTGTTCGTTGTTCGTCCCTTTAAGTGCATACAAGGTATATGCCAGTATGTATTTTTGGCGCTATCTTTATTGGTGGTGGGGTGCCAGCAGCAGTCTGATGGCCTTGCTAAGGCAAATTTTGATATTAGAGCCTTGGACTCACAAGGTTTGGATGGGGGCGTTGCCCTTGATTTTGAATTTTGCCTCGCAAATCAAGACGCGTTAATAGATGAGGTGAATCAGCTCTATCCTAAATTACAAATAATGGCGTCCAGCCGGGGGCGGATTGGTTGTGATGTGAGCCCCAAGGGTGACGGGGCACAGATTTTGGTGATTGGCAACACGGCGGTTGAAAATTACCGCACGCATTTTATTAACTTGGCTGCCCATCCCAGTATAGTGCGCATTGAGCGCACTTATTGGGAGTAACCAATGGGCTTGGATTAACCTCAGTCATGAATATGACCTTAGCGCTCACTAACAAATTGGTGCAGCGCCTTGAGTATTTTGCATTTCGCTTCATTGTTTTGATGCTCCATGTAGAGCGCTTCTAACTCGGTAATGAATTTACTGCCGTGTTGGTCAAAGTAAGCTTTGCAGTGATGCTGCCAACGTATTAGTTCATTTTCATCAAGTGTTTGTGGGAAGTTGCGTGCACGATAGCGAAACAGCATCTCAGGCAAACGCTTATCTTCGAAATTAAATTCCATACTAGCAAGGCGGCTGGGCTCACTGTCACGAATGATGCTAAATAGGGATTTATCACTTTGACTGAAAAATCCACCACTGTATAGCTGGGTTTCAGGATCACTTAATGGCTCAAATTGGCGTTCAAGACGATAAACATCAACCAGTTTTTGTTTTAACTCAGGATGCTCAAGTAACAGATTAAGGGATTGGCGGCATTGTTGGCGATTAATGCCAAGCTCATCGGCGCGTTGCTCAGTTAAGGTTTTGGCCGTGGCCACCACAGGGCACTTATTGGTATGGATAAGCTTTAATGGTGGACGTTTAATGCCCTCGGGTAAATCAGCTTGCTTGGTGTAAAGGTACTCAGCTATTTGCGCTGACGTTAAGGTTAACAACTGACTGATGTCTTGGGTTAAATCTAACGCAATCACGGCGTTCTTATTACTTGGGTGCCAATCGATCACCGCGATGTATGAGGCGCAGCCTTGCAGGGCAGGGAACATCCCAGAAACATGGACCAGTGGCGCTTGCTTAACAATAGCTTGATTGATTATCTCCGCGACGCGTTTCTTATCCCGCAATTTAAACAAGTAATCATACAGTTTAGGTTGGGCTTGCTTGATAAGTTTGGCCATGGCAATTGTTGCACGAACATCGGAAACGGCGTCATGGGCATTGGCATGGCTAATGTTGTTGGCTTGGGTTAGTAATTCGAGACGAAACGAAGGCGTGCCCGTTTCTTCATCGATGACCCATTCGATACCCTCAGGTCGCAGCGCATAGCAGGCGCGCACCATATCCAGAATATCCCAGCGGGAATTGCCATTTTTCCATTCACGCTCATAGGGGTCGAAAAAATTACGATACAAACAAAAGCGCGTCACTTCATCATCAAAACGTATATTGTTGTACCCCACGACACAGGTGTTTTCCTGCATCATTTGGGTATGAATTTGTTTGATGAAGGTTGCTTCGTTGACCCCTTTTGCCATCGCCCGTTGTGGTGTGATTCCTGTGATTAAACAGGCCATCGGGCTGGGCAAATAATCACTGGGGGGCTGACAAAAAATCTCAATGGGATCGGCAATTTCATTAAGATCTAAATCGGTGCGAATGGCCGCAAATTGAGATGGGCGATCGGTCGCCGGATTTAAGCCAAACGATTCATAATCATGCCAAAGCAGTGAAGGGGTGGGTTGTAACATGCCGTTCCATCAATAATTAGGTTTATCGGCCATAATACCTGATGATGAGCTCGTGTCATAACCTGACTCAATATTTGTTATCAAAAATACTATTCACGCTTCCACAATGACGATTTAGAGCTACCCTTAACAATATAGGCAGTAAAGGGAGTGCCCAGATGGAAGAAATAACCATAGCTAGTTATATCAATCGGCGTCCAGTCACCTTTCATCGTACTGAGACTGTAGCCCATGCGGTAGAAAAATTAATGCGAGCAAACCAAATTGGCGGGCCTGTATTAGATGAACAAAAGCAAGTGATAGGTTGGATTTCAGAGCAAGATTGTTTGAAAAAGATGATTGAATCCAGCTATCACTGTGAAAGTGCGGCCTTAGTGGAAGACATGATGCGAACCGATGTGTTATCGCTGCCACTCAATGCCAGTATTTTGGATGTGGGACAACAAATGTTGTTACCTAAACCTAAAGCCTATCCGGTTGTGGATGAAGGGCGATTAGTTGGGGTAATTGCTCGCCATGATGTGATAAAAGCGGTTTATCAACACCTTAAGTCATGTTATGTGAAAACCGCATAAACCGAATTGGTCATTAAATGAAGGGTCAACATGTTGACCCTTGGTATTTTCGATCACCCGTATGTATTTATCAAATATGTGATATCTGCTAGCATCTGCGCCCTACATTGTATGAGGGTCACGTTTTGTCAGACGCAGTAATCGCACTTAAGCAACGCATTTCACTTTGTCTTAAAAAAGATCAATTTCGTTTTCTACGCCGGATTGAGGGTGCGCTAAAAAAAGGCGCCAATAAGAGCACTGAAAATATCTTAGCCAAAATTGGTCAAGAGATTGAAAAGTCGATTGCTATTCGCCAATGGCGTGCTGACCATTTACCTAAAGTAACTTACCCAGAAAGCTTACCCGTTACGCAAAAGCGTGAAGATATCGCCAATGCCATTCGCGATAACCAAGTGGTGATCATTGCCGGTGAAACAGGCTCAGGTAAAACCACCCAAATCCCCAAGATTTGTTTAGAGTTAGGCCGCGGTGTGGATGGTTTAATCGGCCATACGCAGCCTAGACGTCTGGCCGCGCGCAGTGTTGCTAGCCGGATTGCCGAAGAGTTGGACAGTGAATTAGGCCAAACCGTGGGCTATCGGGTGCGTTTTACCGACCAGCTCAGCGATGAATCCTATATTAAATTGATGACCGACGGTATTTTACTGGCTGAAATTCAATCGGACCGCTTTTTAAATCAGTACGACACCATCATTATCGATGAGGCCCACGAGCGCAGCTTAAACATTGACTTTATCTTGGGTTATTTGAAGCGTTTATTGCCTAAGCGTCCAGATCTAAAGGTAATTATTACTTCCGCGACGATTGATCCCGACCGCTTTGCTAAGCATTTTAATGATGCTCCCATCATTGAAGTATCGGGGCGTACCTTTCCGGTCGAAATCCGTTATCGCCCACTTGAAGAAACTGACAGTAGCGATCAAATTGACGGCATTATTAGTGCGGTTGAGGAGCTGGGCCGTGAAAGTAACGGTGATATCTTAGTATTTTTAAATGGTGAGCGTGAAATTCGCGATACCGCCGATGCGCTGCAAAAGCGTGATTTTCGCCATACCGAAATATTGCCGTTATTTGCCCGCTTAAGTGCTGTCGAGCAAAACCGGATTTTCGCGCCACATCGCGGACGACGCATTATTTTGTCCACCAACGTGGCTGAAACCTCACTGACAGTGCCGGGCATTAAATATGTTATCGATCCCGGTACCGCGCGCATCAGTCGTTATAGCTATCGTACTAAGGTGCAACGGTTACCGATTGAAGACATTTCACAAGCCAGTGCCAATCAACGCAGTGGCCGCTGTGGTCGTGTCAGTGAAGGTATTTGTATTCGCTTATACAGCGAAGATGACTATAACGGCCGCAGTGAGTTTACCGATCCTGAAATTTTGCGTACCAACCTTGCTTCGGTTATTTTGCAAATGCTGGCACTGGGCTTTGGTGAAATTCAAAAGTTTCCGTTTTTACAAGCGCCCGATGCGCGCAACATTAATGACGGCATGAAACTGTTAGAAGAGCTCGGGGCGGTGGATTTAACCCAGCGTGATCCGCGTAAGCGTTTAACTAAAATTGGTGAGCAATTAGCTAAATTACCGGTTGACCCAAGGCTGGCGCGAATGATCTTGGCCGCACAGGACTTTAATTGTGTCAATGAGGTGATGGTTATTTCGGCTGCGCTAAGCATTCAAGACCCACGCGAGCGGCCATTGGATAAACAGCAAGCATCCGATGAAATGCATCGCCGTTTTCACGATAAAGATTCTGATTTTTTAACCTTTTTGAATCTTTGGCAATACATCAAAGAGCAGCAAAAGGCGCTTTCAGGTAGCCAGTTTTCAAAAATGTGTAAGAAAGAATATCTGGCCTATATGCGAGTGCGTGAATGGCAAGATATTTACACTCAGATCCGCCAAGTGATCAAAGAGTTGGGCATTGGCATAAACTCTACGCCTGCCGATTATGATGCTATTCACTGTTCACTGGTGTCAGGCATGCTTTCCCATGTGGGCTTTAAAGATAAAGAGCAAGAATATCTGGGTGCCCGCAACAGTAAGTTTTATCTGTTCCCCGGCTCAGGTTTATACAAAAAGCAGCCAAAATGGTTGATGGTGGCCGAGTTAGTTGAAACCTCTAAACTGTTTGGTCGCATCGGTGCACGCATCAAACCGGAATGGCTTGAGCTTCTTGCCCAGCACTTAATTAAACGTAGCTATAGCGAGCCTCATTGGTCGAAGAAGAGTAATGCGGTGATGGCGCTGGAAAAGCAAAGCTTGTATGGCATTCCAGTGGTGCTTAATCGTAAAGTGCTCTATTCGGACATCGATCCTAAGGTGTGTCGTGAGCTGTTTATTCGCAGCGCTCTCGTTGAAGGGGAGTTTGATACCAAGTTTGCGTTTTTTAAACAAAACCAATCCCTGCGCCAAATTATCGAAGAGCTAGAGCATAAATCACGGCGTCGCGATATCTTGGTTGACGATCAAGTCCTGTTTGATTTTTACGACCAAAAGCTGCCAGAAGAGATTGTCTCGGGTGAACATTTTAATACTTGGTGGCGTAAGCAAAGTAAGCGCTTGCCGGAATATTTAAACTTCGAGCGTGAGCAAATGATGGCTCACGACGCTGAGCATGTGACCGGTAATGCCTATCCAGATTTTTGGCAACAAGGCAGCTTTAAGTTAAAGCTCGACTATCATTTTGAGCCGGGCGCAATAGACGATGGCATCACGGTGAATGTTCCCTTAGCCATCATAAACCAACTTGAAGACACGGGGTTTGACTGGCTGATCCCTGCATTGCGTGAAGAGCTGGTGGTGAGTTTGATTAAATCTCTGCCGAAATCGTTGCGTCGTAACTTTGTGCCTGCGCCAAATTACGCCAGTGCCGCATTAGCAAATATGTCACCCGAAGACGGCAGTTTAATTGACAGCTTAGCCAAACAATTGCTGCGCATGACAGGGGTTAGGGTGGAGCATGACCAATGGGATCTGCAAACCTTGCCTGAGCACCTACGAATGAAGTTTAAAGTGCTCAATAAAAACGGCAAGGTGTTAGCCCAAGGTAAGGTATTAAGCGAGCTGCAAGTTCAATTGCAGGGCGAGGTACAACAAGCGCTGTCCACCGTGGCGGATAAAGGCATAGAAAAAACCGGCATCGTTGAGTGGGACTTTGGTGAATTACAGCAAGAGTTCGTTAAAGATCACGGTGGCTATGAAGTTAAAGCCTTTCCTGCGCTGGTGGATAAACGTAGTAGTGTGGCGATTGAGTTATTTGATAGCCCAGCAAGAGCAGAGCTTGCGAATCGCCAAGGTATGCGTAGGCTGATGTTACTCAACGTGCCATCGCCGATTAAGTATTTGCAAAAGTCTCTGCCCAATAAGGCAAAATTGGCGCTGTATTTTACCCCATTTGGCCAAGTTAAAGACTTGATTGATGATTGTATCGCCGCTGCGGTTGATGTCTTGCTTGCTCAGCATGCTTTACCCAGCAACCAAAATGAGTTTGACCAAGCTCGGGATCATGTAAGGGCTAATTTAGACCAACAAACATTAGCGATTGCCAATGTGGTTGAGCGAATTTTAACCTGTGCCAATGGTGTTAACAAAAAGTTAAAAGGCAAGGTCGGCTTAGACATGATCATGGCGCACGGTGATATTAAGTCGCAGCTGCAAGGTTTGGTATATAAAGGCTTTGTATCTGACATAGGGTTTAGCAAGTTACCCGATGTTGAACGGTATCTGAAAGCATTAGAGCGCCGCTTAGAAAAACTGCCAGTGGATCCGATTCGCGACCGTCAGCACACCCTAGAAATGGAAGGCTTATTGAGTCAATATCAGGCCATTTTGACCAAGCTACCTAAGGGTCAAGCCTTGCCTGAACAAGTGATTGAACTACGCTGGCTATTGGAAGAATTGCGGGTATCTTTATTCGCTCAGCAGCTGGGCACTGCGGTGCCGGTGTCAGTCAAAAGGGTGAAAAACTTGATTGCCGAGATAAACAACAGCCTACGCTAAGTGGTTCCTGGGTCGGCGAGGTAGTTATTAGACTTTAGTCTATGGATTATAAGTTGCTGATATGTAAAATTTATTTTTTATTGCGTGAATATTAATTCACATTTAGTGAACGTATATGTAAAATGTAATGGTTTTTTTACGGCTAAACGCTAACTTTGAGTGGCTTTTAGACGGCTAAAACGGTAGGATAGCTGCGAAAAAAGCCCACCTGATGAGCTTTTTTCAAAATAATAACAACATATAAGAAAGTGATGTAAATCCCATCCTTATTAAACTGCAGCACTTAATCCAATAATGTTGAGTGACTGTGGAGATTGATTTGCTACGGCGAAAGTGTTTTTCAGCTGGTTAGCAAATTTAGGAATTCGCACCGAAATCCGGACATTCAGTCTGATAGCTGTAAGTAGGTGTATAAATTTCAAATAATAAAAGCTTGGGCAAATAAACGCCTTGGTCGGCTTTTGCCTGTTTAATTGGAAGGACGTGTCTATGACAAATAGAGAACAGAGCGCACAGGGTCTATATGTGCCAGAAATGGAACATGATGCATGTGGTATCGGATTTGTAGCTCATCTTAAAAACCGTAAATCTCATGAGATTGTAACTCAAGCCCTAGACATGTTAGCTCGCATGGAGCACAGGGGTGGACAAGGTTGCGATCCTTGTAGTGGTGACGGCGCAGGTATCTTACTGCAAAAGCCGCATGAATTTTTAGTTGAGCAAGCGCTAAAAGAAGGCATTACCCTTCCTGCGTTTGATCAATATGGTGTGGGTGTTATCTTGTTTCCACAAGATGAAAACCAACGCGCACAGTGTCGTGAGATTTTAGAGCGTAACGTTGAACGTTTAGGCTTAAAAGTACTTGGCTACCGTAAATTGCCAACCGACAACTCGATGTTAGGTGCCGATCCACTTAGCACAGAGCCACATTTCGAACACGTATTTGTAACCGGTGGCGCAGATTGCGATCCGGCCGTACTAGAGCGTAAATTGTACGTTCTACGTAACTACACAGTACGTATTTGTTTAGAATCCGTGTCAGGTATCGAAGACAACTTCTATATCAACTCGTTCTCTTACAAGACCACCGTATATAAAGGTCAGCTAACCACTGAGCAAGTACCACAATACTTCTTAGACCTGCAAAACCCAGGCATGGTGACAGCGTTAGCACTTGTACATTCTCGTTTCTCAACTAACACTTTCCCAAGATGGCGTCTAGCACAACCGTTCCGTTACATTGCTCACAACGGTGAGATCAACACGGTACGCGGTAACATCAACTGGATGAAAGCGCGTGAAGCGATCCTTGAGTCAAACCTATTTACTCAAGCAGAAATCGACATGCTGCTGCCTATCTGCCAAGAAGGTATGTCTGATTCGGCTAACTTCGATATGGCGCTTGAGCTTATCGTTCTATCTGGCCGCACCCTGCCACACGCGCTAATGATGATGATTCCTGAAGCGTGGCAAGAAAACAAAAACATGGATCCTGCGCGTCGTGCTTTCTATCAGTACCACGCTAACATCATGGAACCGTGGGACGGCCCAGCATCTGTGTGTTTCACCGACGGTGTACAAGTTGGTGCAACCCTAGACCGTAACGGTCTACGTCCATCACGTTACACAGTAACGAAAGACGATTTCCTAATCATGGCATCTGAGTCTGGTGTAGTAGAAATTGCACCTGAAAACGTTGAATACCGCGGTCGTTTACAACCGGGTCGTATTTTCGTTGCGGACTTAGAACAAGGCCGTATCATCTCTGATGATGAAGTAAAAGATGGCATCGCTAAGGCGAAACCTTACGAGCAGTGGATCAAAGACAACTTGATCACGCTTGATTCGCTACCAGCAACATCAAACAGCTACGAGCAGCCAGCGGCTAACGTTCTGCTAAACAAACAACAAGCGTTTGGTGTGACATCAGAAGAACTAAATGAGATCATCGTAACCATGGCCGGCACAGCAGGTGAGCCTTTGGGTGCGATGGGTGCAGACTGGCCGCTAGCGGTACTGTCACACCAGTCACAACATTTATCTCACTACTTTAAGCAGTTGTTTGCTCAAGTAACTAACCCGCCAATCGACCCGATTCGTGAACGCATGGTTATGTCACTTAAGACATACTTAGGTAAAGACCAAAACCTATTGGCTGAAACACCTGAGCACTGTCATAAGATTGAGCTTGAGTCACCGGTACTTTCTAACGCACAGTTAGAGAAAATCCGCAGCGTTGACCACAAACACCTGCAAGCTAAGACGCTAGACATCCTATTCACCGCTAATGGTGAGCCAGGCATGCTAGAAAAAGCGATCAATAAAGTTTGTCGCTACGCGCAAGATGCGGTTGAAGAAGGTTACTCGATCATCATCCTATCTGATCGTAACGCTAACTCTGATCACGCAGCGATCCCTGCCATGTTGATCACAGGTGCGGTACATCACCACCTGATCCGTAACGGCCTACGTGCTAAAGCAGACATCGTGGTTGAGACAGGTGATGCGCGCGAAACGCACCACTTTGCAACCCTAATCGGTTACGGTGCTAACGCAATCAACCCTTACCTAGTGCTAGAAACAGTTGTAGAGCTACAAAAACGCAACAAACTAGACGCCAGCGTATCGGCTGACAAACTATTTGAAAACTTCCGCAAAGCGGTTGATAAAGGCCTATTGAAGATCTTCTCTAAGATGGGTATTTCAACGGTTCAGTCTTATCACGGTGCACAAATTTTTGAAGCATTGGGCGTAAGCAAAGCGGTAGTAGATAAGTATTTCACTGGTACTGTATCGCGTATCCAAGGTCTATCGATTGACGACATTGCAAACGAAACGCTAGTACGTCATCGTTTTGCTTACCCATTACGTGAAATCCCGGTTAAAACCCTAGATGTAGGTGGTGTTTACCAGTGGAAACAACGTGGTGAGAAGCACTTATTTAGCCCTGAAACTATCTCTTTACTGCAACAGTCTACGCGTAACCGCGATTACGGCATGTTTAAGCAGTACGCAGATGCAGTAAACGCACAAGGCGACAACGCAGTTACACTTCGTAGTCAATTTGTTTTCGACCAAAATCAAATCACGCCAATTTCAATTGATGAAGTTGAATCGGCTGAATCAATCTTGAAGCGTTTTGCAACAGGTGCGATGTCATTTGGTTCGATTTCTTACGAAGCGCACTCTACCTTAGCGATCGCGATGAATCGTATCGGCGCGAAATCAAACTCAGGTGAGGGTGGTGAAGACCCAACACGTTTTGAGCCTAAAGCAAACGGTGACTGGGAACGCTCTGCAATCAAACAGGTTGCTTCAGGTCGTTTCGGTGTAACTTCGTACTACTTGACTAACTGTGATGAAATCCAGATCAAGATGGCACAAGGTGCAAAACCGGGTGAAGGTGGTCAGCTTCCAGGTCACAAGGTTGACGACTGGATTGGTGCAACACGTCACTCAACACCAGGTGTTGGTCTAATTTCACCACCACCACACCACGATATTTACTCAATCGAAGACTTAGCACAGCTAATCTTTGACTTGAAAAACGCTAACCGTAAAGGTCGCGTGAACGTGAAGCTAGTATCAGAAGCGGGCGTAGGTACGATCGCATCGGGTGTAGCAAAAGCGAAAGCAGACGTAGTACTGATTGCAGGCTACGACGGTGGTACAGGTGCATCGCCAATTTCATCTATTCGTCACACCGGTTTACCGTGGGAACTAGGTCTAGCTGAAACTCACCAAACACTACTGAAGAACGGCTTACGTAACCGTATCGTTGTTCAAGCTGACGGCCAAATGAAGACGCCACGCGACTTAGCGATTGCAACTTTATTAGGTGCGGAAGAGTGGGGTGTAGCAACAGCAGCACTTGTTGTTGAAGGTTGTATCATGATGCGTAAGTGTCACTTGAACACCTGTCCTGTCGGTATCGCAACACAAAACAAGACCCTACGTGACCGTTTCGACGGCCGTGTAGAAGACGTAGTTACCTTCTTCCAATACATGGTTCAAGGTTTACGTGAAATCATGGCTGAGCTTGGTTTCCGCACCATCAATGAGATGGTAGGTCAATCACAAATCCTTAAGGTGCGTGATGACATTAAACACTGGAAATATAAGAACCTAGACCTAAGCGTTATTCTGCACAAGGCAATGCCTCGTGATGAAGACGGTATGTACAAGCAACGCGATCAAGACCACGGTCTAGAAGCGGTACTTGACCGTAAGCTAATTGAAGCGGCGCAACCAGCGCTACTTGAAGGTAAAGCTGTGAACGCTGAGTTTGACATCATCAATACCGACCGTTCAGCCGGTACTATGTTGTCTAACGAAATCTCTAAAGTTTACAAAGACAAAGGCTTACCACAGCCAATGCACGTTAAGTTCAAAGGTAGCGCGGGCCAAAGTTTAGGTGCGTTCCTTGCGAAAGGCGTGACATTTGAAGTAGAAGGCGACGCCAACGATTACTGGGGTAAAGGCCTATCTGGCGGTACCTTAGTACTTTACCCAGATGCGAAATCAAGCATCGTGGCTGAAGATAACATCGTTGTTGGTAACGTGTGTTTCTACGGTGCAACGTCGGGTGAATCTTTCATTCGCGGTATGGCGGGTGAGCGTTTCTGTGTACGTAACTCAGGTGCCAAAGTGGTAGTTGAAGGTATCGGTGACCACGGTTGTGAATACATGACTGGTGGTGTTGCGATTATCCTAGGCAGCACTGGCCGTAACTTTGCCGCAGGTATGAGTGGCGGTGTGGCATACGTATACGATGTAAATGGTGACTTTAAGTCGAAGCTAAACGATGAACTAGTTGATTTAGATCCACTAGAGTCGGAAGACATCGCACTACTTAAAGATATGATCACCAAGCAGCACAAATTAACCGGCTCTGAAGTAGCAGAGCGCATCTTGAATGACTTTGAAGGTAGTCTGAAGAAGATGGTTAAGGTAATGCCAAGAGATTACAAAGCCGTTTTACTTAAGAAGAAAGCGGAAGCAGAGCAGAAAGAAGCGGAGGCCGTATAATGGGTAAGCCAACTGGATTTCTAGAACATGGTCGTGAACTACCAGGAAAGGTATCAGTTCAAGAGCGTATTAAAAATAACGATGAGTTTGTCAAGGATGCTGAATTCGGCGCGAAAATCCAAACACAGGCTTCACGTTGTATGGACTGTGGTGTGCCTTTCTGTCACAACGGCTGTCCAATCGGTAACATTATTCCGGAATTTAACGACGCGGTTTACCGTGATAGCTGGGAAGAAGCTTGGGATATCCTAAGCTCTACCAACAACTTCCCAGAATTTACGGGTCGTGTTTGTCCGGCTCCTTGTGAAAGTTCATGTGTATTGGGTATTAACCAAGACCCAATCACTATCTGTAACATTGAGAAGAACATCGTTGAAACGGCGTACGCAAAAGGCTACGCCAAGCCGAAGATCCCAACCTCTCGCACCGGTAAAACCGTTGCTATCGTTGGCTCTGGCCCTGCTGGTTTAGCCGCTGCTGAGCAGCTAAACAGCGCAGGTCACACGGTAACCGTGTTTGAGCGTGACGAAAAAGTAGGTGGTCTACTACGTTTTGGTATCCCTGACTTTAAGCTAAGCATGAAAGTTATCGATCGTAAGATTGATTTGATGGCGCAAGCTGGCGTGAAGTTTGAAGTGAACGCACATATCGGTGTAAACGTTGACGCGAAGCAACTACGTAAAGACTTTGATGTGGTGTTGCTAACGGGCGGCTCTACTGTACCTCGTGACCTACCTATCCCAGGTCGTGAGCTAAAAGGCGTGCATTTTGCGATGGAATTCCTAGCGCAAAACAACCGTCGTGCTAACAACATGGATCTGAAGACCGAAGAAATTCACGCTAAAGATGATCACGTAGTGGTTATCGGTGGTGGTGATACGGGCTCTGACTGTGTAGGTACGTCTAACCGTCATGGTGCGGCAAGCATTACGCAAGTTGAAATCATGCCGATGCCACCTGAGAAGCGCACAGTAAATATGCCTTGGCCTTCTTACCCAATGATCCTAAAAACATCGACTTCACACGAAGAAGGTGTGGATCGTAAATGGTCTATCCTAACTAAAGAGTTTATCGGTGACGAAAACGGTAACGTTAAAGAGTTAGTGATTGCCGATATCGAGTGGCAAGAAGCGAAGCCAGGCGAACGCCCAGGCTTTAAAGAAATTGAAGGCTCTGTTCGTTCAATTCCTTGTACTAAAGCGTTCTTGGCAATGGGCTTTTTACACCCAGAGCCAACAGGCGTATTGGCTCAACTAGAAATCGAATTAGACGAGCGCGGTAACGTGGCGACTAACGGTTTCCAAACTAACCAAGCAGGCGTTTTCGCAGCAGGCGACATGCGTACAGGTCAATCTTTAGTGGTACGTTGTATCAATGAAGGTCGTGAATGTGCTCGTGCTGTTGACGAATACCTAATGGGTAATACCAACCTAGAATGTATCAATAACTCATTGATGCTATCTGCTTAATAACGAAAAAAGCGACACTATTTCCAATTTTGCCAGTCCGAAGGGACTGGCTTTTTTGGTTTTGGCGTAGCGTATTGTAATGATGAAGTATCACCCTTTATGGTAAAACCAGTATGGCAAAGCTAGGTTCACGGCTTAAGGCCATTGCAAATCAAGTCACCTTTCGCGGCCAGCCGATTTGGGATTGTTGTTGTGATCATGGCTATTTGGGACTGTATTTATTAGGCCAACCCGATTGCATCAGCAGCGGCTCAAAGGTTCACTTTGTTGATTGTGTCGATGAGATCATCGCGCGCCTAAATGCCCGTTTACGTGCTATTCCCTCTATTCAAGGCCGCTGGCAAAGTCATTGTATTGATGTGGCGGATTTGCCGTTAACTGAGCAAGGTGGGCTGGCTCATACCATCATTATTGCGGGCGTGGGCGGTGAAATGGTGGCAGACATGATCACCGCACTGAATCAGCAATTTGCCCATTTAACGCTAGATTATATTGTTTGCCCAGTTCATTACGAATATGAAATGCGCTGTCGCTTAATGGCGCAAGGGATGAGCTTGTTTGCTGAGCAGCTAATCAAGGAAAATGGGCGATTTTATGAAGTAATACACCTTGGCCGCCATGGCCGCCAGCCGCTCACTGCCATTGGCCAATCACTTTGGCAACCAATGGGCTCGGTACAAATTCAATATCTTGATGCAAAAATAAAACATTATCAGCGTTTACGCTTGGGTGGGCAGGACACAGCAGGTATCATAAGCGCCTATCAAGCGTTATTAAAATAAAAGGTTTTATTTTGTTTGGTAGTGGGGTGTACTCGTTCTTTCGCGATTTATATCGCTGCTACACCCACAAAATCTGAACTGAGTATGAGCGGTTTTTAAACCGCGAAATGGACCTAAAAGTTGGAGCATCATGAGTTACATACCGCTAAGTGAGCATAAAAAAGCCTGGATCTTCAATCGTCAAGATTTACCCATCAGTGAGCAAGACAACGCGCAGATCAAGCTGTTAGCTCCCACTCGTGCGGCTAATTTTTGGAATATGAGCATCAGCAAACAAGTAGACCATCCTGATTTTTTCAAAAAAGGCGACTGGCCATTTGCCATCCAAACGTGGCAAGAGCAGGGGGATTGGGAATCGGTATGGGACAGTGAAGAAATGGCATTACCCCAATTGATAACCGATCACCTAAACTGGCAGGGCAACACCACGGTATTTTATTGCAGTGACAGATTCAGCGTCATTGAAACCACTTGGGAGGTGTTTCAGCGCCACTGGAAGAATTTTTTATTCTTAGATGACGGCTCCATCCTGATTGGCAAAAAGCGCGAGCAAGTGGTGCAGTTTATGTCTAATGGCACCTTCCGCGTTGGCATCAAACCGGGCAGTTAAACGCCTTAATCACACATCCACCCCTGTGGGAGCCGAGCTCGCTCGGCGAAAAACCGTAGCACAATGAACAAGGCCCCTGATCCCAGCGGCCTCTAACCAAACTAGTGTGGCTTCATATACAGATCCATCTCATCGCTGATTTTCTTGCGCATCTCGATTAGTTTTAGCGCAGTGGCATGTTGGCGTTTATCATCTTCGGTTATCGGCACCCAAGTGGGGACTGGGGTAGGTTTACCTGCTTCATCCACCGCCACCATGATCACTATGCAGTAAGTGGTGATTTTACGGTTCAGATCTTTAGGATCGCAAGCCGTTACCTCAATCGCGATGTGCATGGAGGAAGAGCCGGTATAAACCACTTTAGCATCGACCTCGACTAGATTACCGACCAAAATAGGCGACACAAAGCGAATACCGCCAGCATAAGCGGTAATACAATATTTGCCACTCCAACCGGCTGCGCAGGCATAAGCCGCTAAATCTATCCACTTCATCACCGCACCGCCGTGCACCTTACCGCCAAAATTGACATCCTGCGGCTCAGCTAAAAAACGCAGTGTTACTTCTCTTTGTTGTTGCCCCATTTGCTGCCCTTACTGCTTTGTAAATAAACCATGGCTTGGTATAAAAAATTGTCCTTGCTATCAATAGGCTAATTCTTTGCTGGAAATGATTGTTTCATGTTGAACTAGGTGAAGCGAGGGTTTTCCAGTAAAATAGCGCGGCCTATTTTTGTTGTCTATCTCAGTATAGTAGAAGGATTGTTATGAAAACCTTGTCATCACTTATGCTTACCTTGGTGTTAAGCCTTTATACATTCAGCGCCAGCTTCGCTTCGCAAGTAGATTTAGAAGCGACTATGAAAAAAATGAAGTTTGAAGTGAGCCAAGCTTATAAGGCACAAGATCTGGCGACCTTTACTGCGCATATTGATTCGTTTTCCGAATTGGTGGCCACGGCCAAGCGTTATCCTTTTCCCAGTGAGCGTAAAACGGTTTCTCTAGAAGGCTTGGACAAGGTTGAACAAGCGGTGAGCTTGATCAAACAAGAGATAGCCGCGGGTGAATTAGAAAACGCTAAGCAGCATTTAAAAACCATTGATGATTTGCGCAAGGAATACCATAAAAAGGACAAGCCGAGTGTTTGGCAAAAGTTCTTTGGCTAAGCTTGGCTAAGCCCTCATCATTTTTTACTGCGCGGCTTGTATTGCGTCGCGCAGTAACCTCTCGTTATATCCGGATTGCGTAGCTTGGCATGCTTGGTTTTTCTTCCTGTGACCCGTGCCCGCCATAATCTAAAGCTGCTGGGCCTGAGTTGTTGCCTCATCAAATTGATCGTTGCTGTTTCATTTAAACCGTAATTGGTTGCAATGGCTTCAAACGGGGTGCGGTCTTCCCAAGCCATTTCAATCACGCGTGATATCTCTTCTGGTTTCATTTAATGATCTCTCCCTGTGCGATGTGAACCAGTACGATGCTCCCTTGCAAATAGATTAGTCGCTTTTATCAAAAGCAATCAGTAGCTTGATTGTGTAGTTAATCGCGGCTGAGTAATTGATTAATTACGGTCCTGACAGCTGTACAAAAAAGCACGAGAATGGCCTGACCGACAAATTGGGGTAAAAAAGTACGTTATTTAGCCATTAAAGGTGAACCTTTTTTGATTAGAGTATTTTCCTTGTGGTGAGTCGTGCTATACTCCGGCCGCATTTATTTAATATAAATTAACAGAGTGAACAAATGGCAGATCTATCAAAGTACAGAAACATTGGTATTTTCGCGCACGTTGATGCGGGTAAGACCACTACTACAGAACGTATCCTAAAGCTTACTGGTAAAATCCATAAAACCGGTGAAGTACACGACGGTGAGTCTACTACTGACTTCATGGAGCAGGAAGCTGAGCGTGGTATTACCATCCAGTCTGCTGCGGTAACTTGTGAGTGGAAAGGCCACCGCCTAAACGTTATCGATACTCCTGGACACGTTGACTTCACAGTTGAAGTATACCGTTCTCTAAAAGTACTTGATGGTGGTATCGGCGTATTCTGTGGTAGCGGTGGTGTTGAACCTCAGTCAGAAACTAACTGGCGTTACGCTAACGAATCTGAAGTTGCACGTATCATTTTCGTAAACAAACTAGACCGTATGGGTGCTGACTTCTACCGTGTTGTTAAGCAAACACAAGACGTACTAGCGGCTAACCCACTAGTTATGGTTCTACCTATCGGTATCGAAGAAGATTTCGTAGGTGTTGTAGACCTACTAACTCGTCAAGCGTATGTTTGGGATGAGACAGGCCTACCTGAGAACTACTCAATCCAAGACATCCCAGCTGACATGGTTGACAAGGTAGAAGAATACCGTGAGCAACTAGTTGAAACAGCTGTTGAACAAGACGACGATCTAATGGAAGCTTACATGGAAGGCGAAGAGCCGACTATTGAGCAACTAAAAGCTTGTATCCGTAAAGGTACACGCGATCTAGCTTTCTTCCCAACTTTCTGTGGTTCAGCGTTCAAGAACAAAGGTATGCAACTAGTACTTGATGCGGTTGTTGATTACCTACCTTCTCCAACAGAAGTTGACCCACAAGAGCTAACTGATCCAGAAACTGGTGAGCCTACTGGTGAAGTAGCGACTGTTGATCCTGACCAGCCACTAAAAGCGCTAGCGTTCAAGATCATGGACGACCGTTTCGGTGCACTTACCTTTATCCGTATTTACTCAGGTCGCATGAAGAAGGGTGATACCATCCTTAACTCTGCAACAGGTAAAACTGAGCGTATCGGCCGTATGTGTGAAATGCAAGCGGACGACCGTAACGAAATCACTGAAGCACAAGCCGGTGACATCATCGCGGTTGTGGGTATGAAGAACGTTCAAACTGGTCACACTCTATGTGATCCTAAGCATGAATGTACTCTTGAGCCAATGATCTTCCCTGAGCCAGTAATCTCGATTGCTGTTGCACCAAAAGACAAAGGTTCAACTGAGAAAATGGGTATCGCTATCGGTAAGATGGTTGCAGAAGATCCATCATTCCAAGTTGAAACTGACGAAGATTCAGGTGAAACCATCCTTAAAGGTATGGGTGAACTTCACTTAGATATCAAAGTTGACATCTTGAAGCGTACTTACGGCGTTGAGCTAAACGTAGGTCAACCACAAGTTGCTTACCGTGAAACTATCACTAAAGCAGTTGAAGATAGCTACACGCACAAGAAGCAATCTGGTGGTTCTGGTCAGTTCGGTAAAATCGACTACCGCATCCGTCCTGGTGAGCAAAACTCTGGCTTCACTTTCAAATCAACCGTTGTTGGTGGTAACGTTCCTAAAGAATTCTGGCCTGCAGTAGAAAAAGGCTTTGAAATGATGATGGAAGAAGGTGTTCTAGCTGGCTTCCCAGTACTAGACGTTGAAGTTGAACTATTTGACGGTTCATTCCACGCGGTTGACTCATCTGCCATTGCGTTTGAAATTGCAGCGAAAGGTGCATTCCGTCAATCTATCCCGAAAGCGGGTCCACAACTTCTTGAGCCTATCATGAAAGTTGACGTGTTCACTCCAGAAGACCACGTTGGTGACGTAATCGGTGACTTAAACCGTCGTCGCGGTATGATCAAAGACCAAGAAGCGGGCGTAACTGGCGTTCGTATCAAGGCTGACGTACCTCTATCTGAAATGTTCGGTTACATCGGTCACCTACGTACAATGACTTCTGGTCGTGGTCAATTCTCTATGGAATTCGCTCACTACCAAGCTTGTCCACAAAACGTGGCTGACGTTGTAATCGCTGAAGTTAAAGAAAGAAACGCTAAGAAATAAGCTTTTCTAACTTAATCTTCATTAACCCCAGTTGCTTTGCGGCTGGGGTTATTTTTTGGGTTTGAAAAATGTCCGCAGTATTAAAATATGTTCAGGGTTACCCTCTGAATATCCAGCAATCAGTTTCCGATTTAGTCGCTTCAGAAAAACTAGGGACATACTTACGTAATAAGTATCCCGAGCCACACCAAATGGTGAGTGAAAAATCCCTTTATGATTACGTGATGGGATTAAAGAAGCGTTACATCAAGCAAAGCGCACCAATTAGCAAGGTAACCTATGACAATAAGCTGCACTTGGTGAAGCATGCATTGGGTACTCATACTTATGTTTCTCGTGTACAGGGTAATAAGCTAAAAGCAAAACAAGAAATTAGGATCGCAGGCTTATTCAAACAAGCGCCCGAGCCAATGCTGAATATGATAGTGGTGCACGAATTAGCCCACTTAAAAGAAAAAGATCATAACAAGGCGTTTTATCAGCTGTGCCAATACATGCAGCCGGATTATCATCAGTTAGAGCTGGATACGCGCTTGTTTTTGACCCAACTCGAATTAGTTGGGCCTTTGTATAAATGACATTTCAACCCGCTATATCTTGCAAACAATAGCGTGCCCGCAGGTGATATTTCCGGTAGGAGCGATTTTTAAATCGCGAAAAATCAAGGGAATAAGCAATTTATCTGGTGCTGATTCGCGGATAAAATTTCGCTCCTAAGAATTCCAGATTTGTTATTTGATCCTAGGAACGGATCATAATATACGAAAAATGATTAACCTTGAGAGTCTTAATAACAACGCTCTTTTATCATGCCAACCATATCATCCGTGAGCACAGATTTAGAGATATAGCTTTGAGCCCCATTTTTCGCAAATAAAATAATGCCTTTATCCGTTTCCACATGACGTTTGATGTCTTGCCAAGGCAACAACATTTCGGTGTAAGGGTTTTTACTCCTAAAACCTTGCTCATCCATGCTGATCACCACTTCACTGTTGGCGCTGCGGCTCCACATCTGTCTTGTTAACCACCAAGCCCGGCGATAAATAAAGCTAACCACTTCCAAAATGCCTAATCCTATGAGGACACTGCCTGCAACCGGATGTTGTTCGGTAAAGCTTAATAGTAAAACACCTGAAAGAAATAAAATTGTGATAAAAACATATCTTGGCTTAGTATGTTTACTGTATGGCAACGATTCATCATAGCATTCTTCAAGGTATTGTTTTGAAAGTGTAAAACTTGTGGTTAATGGCATAAATTAGGATCCTATATCAACTGATTGCAGTATATCATAGGGTCAAAAAGGCAAACATGAATCGAGCAAGGCTTGATATATATTTTAGGAGTGAAGATGGCAGGGGCGAGTTTATTAACCTTACTCGATGACATAGCGACCGTTTTAGACGATGTTGCTGTGATGACTAAGGTGGCCGCGAAGAAAACGGCCGGAGTGTTAGGCGATGACTTGGCACTGAATGCTCAGCAAGTGACTGGCGTAAGAGCCGAACGTGAGTTACCTGTGGTGTGGGCCGTCGCGAAAGGCTCATTTCGTAACAAGTTAATCTTAGTGCCGGCAGCGTTGCTGATCAGCTTTTTCATACCATGGTTGATCACGCCTTTGCTTTTGCTCGGCGGTTTATTTTTGTGTTTTGAAGGCGCTGAAAAAATCATTCATAGTTTATTTCACCCGAAGGAGCACAGCGCAAAGCCTGATCCAGAACCTTGGCAAGGTGATTTAGCTGACTATGAGCAAACAAAAATTAAAGGTGCCATTCGCACCGATTTTATTTTGTCCGCTGAAATCATTGTGATTGCCCTTGGCACGGTTCAAGACCAAGTGATGTTAACCAAGGTGTTTGTAGTCAGTTTGATTGCACTGGTGATGACGGTGGGGGTATATGGTTTAGTGGCCATGATAGTGAAGATGGATGATCTTGGTTTTTACTGGTTAGATAGATATCAACAGGGTCAAATATTACATCGCTGCGGTTTAGGTTTAGTCGGTTTTGCTCCTTATCTGATGAAATCTCTTGCCGTCATTGGCACCATCGCCATGTTTTTGGTGGGTGGCGGGATTGTGACCCACAGTATCAGTGCTATCCATCATTGGTTAGAGCCGATATTGGCCACATGGGCGCATTTGCCTTTAGTTGTGGCTGTGCTGCCTACTTTGTTCAATGGTGTTGTGGGTATCTTTGCAGGTTGCGTGATTGTCGCGCTAGTGCAAGTTTATCAAAAGCTGTTCAAGGGATGATAAGTTAAACCGCTAGCGAATCATCGCTAATCAAAAAGGCTGTCGGCGCAGTGATAGTAACTGCGCCGTGTAACTAGCTTACTGATGACCCGGAGGAGTGGTCTCGCTAAATATCGCATCTGTCTTAGCGAGCGCTAATAATTGCGTTAGGGCAGGGTAAGAGTCCAATGAGATCCGCTTTCTAAATATGCCCCAATCTAAGTAACAGGCAAGGCGTAATTGACCGTCTGTTAGTGGCAGCGCGCTTGGCAATACACAGTTATTTAAATAGGCTAATCCGCTATCTATTCTGCTTTGCTGCCTTGTCAGGTATTGACTGTCAGTCGCATGAATATTGTCTTGCATCTCTAAGAAGAAGATATTGACAGTGGCATCCATCACCGTGTTCACCATACAAAACAGCTCAAAATCGAGGATGTCGGCGCAAAAAGATTGGCCCGCTTTTTCCCTGAGATATCGAATGATAACCACGGAGTCGGTCAGGGTAATGTCACCATCTACTAAAAATGGCACTTTTTTGGTGGGTGACTTTTCAGCACTGGCGACAGCATCGGTTTCAATAAATTCGCACGCTAATCCGGTTTGTGCGATGACAATGCGACAATGACGGACAAAGGGGGAGGTATAACTGCCGTATAACTTCATAGTTGCTCCAAATGATTTGATAAGCAGAATTTAGTTTAAGAATAACAATAAAAATAGCCACTTATAAAGAAATAAAGTGGCTATATGTAGAAAACTGTTCACGGCTGGAAGATAGCATGAATGGCTCGTTCAACCGCCTTAATGAGATAATATTTGATCGAGGAACAATTTTAGTCGGTCAGATTCCGGTTGCTCAAAGAAGGTATGGGGATCGTTTTCTTCAATGATTTGACCCGCATCCATAAAAATAACTCGGTCAGCCACTTTTTTGGCAAAGCCCATCTCATGGGTAACACATATCATGGTGATACCGCCTTCGGCCAGTTCAACCATCACATCGAGAACTTCTGAGACCATCTCTGGATCAAGTGCCGACGTTGGCTCGTCAAATAACATGATTTCAGGGTTAAAACACAAACAACGCGCTATCGCGACGCGCTGCTGTTGACCGCCGGAAAGTTGGTTGGGGTATTTGTTGGCCTGATTCGCAATTTTCACCCGTTCGAGATAGTACATGGCGGTTTCAATGGCTTCTTTACGCGGTTTTTTATGAACCCATGTGGGGGCAATGACTAAGTTTTCCAGCACAGATAAGTGCGGAAACAGGTTGAAATGTTGAAACACCATACCGACTTGTGAACGAATATGGCGAACCACTTTGACGTCCTCAATCAGCTCGGTGTCACCTATGTAAATGCGACCTTGTTGAAATTGTTCAAGGTGATTTAAGCAGCGGATGGTGGTGGATTTACCCGAGCCAGATGGGCCACAAATTACCACTTTTTCGCCTTTTTTCACGTTGAGGTTAACATCTTTTAACACATGGAAATCACCGTACCACTTGTTTACGTTTTCCATTCGAATCATAAATTCATTTGTCGTCATAAGCGGTACCTATTTCAGTTCAGTATTAAAGCGTCTTTCGACGGATTTAGAATACTGAGACATAGAAAAGCAAAAGACCCAGTAAATAAAAGTAACAAACACATAGCCCTCAACTTCATATCCTAGCCAATTAGTATCACTGTTGGTCAGTGTCACCATGGCCAAAATATCGAACAAGCCGATGATGAGCACTAAGGTGGTATCTTTAAACAGCGAGATAAAAGACCCAACGAGGTTTGGTATTGAAATTTTTAACGCCTGCGGCAGGATGATTAAAATCATGCCTTGCCAATAGTTTAGTCCCAGTGATTCACTGGCTTCATATTGACCTTTAGGTATGGCTTGTAAACCACCACGCACCACCTCGGCGATATATGCGGCTTGGAATAGGGTGATGCCGATCAGTGCCCGCAATAATTTGTCAAAATCAAGACCGTCGCGAAAGAACAAAGGCAGAACCACAGAGGCCATAAATAAAATGGTGATCAGCGGCACCCCGCGTACAAACTCAATAAAGGTGATACACAAGGTTTTGACGACAGGCATGTTTTCGGCTTGACGCCCGAGTGCCAGTAATATCCCTATGGGGAAGGAGGCGATAATGCCCACAGCGGCAACAATCACAGTTAACATTAAGCCGCCCCACTTATCTGTTTCGACGACCTCAAGGCCTAAGCCGCCATAGATAAATAACAGGGACACAAAAGGGTAGAGCAAGATAATGACGATCTTGAGCTTTATATTCTTTAACAGTTTGACGCTGGCGATAAAGGCAATCGTCAAGGCTGCCACAAATAGCGGGCGCCAATGAAGATGCTCTGGGTAAAAGCCGTAAATAAACTGATCGAACTTTTCAATGATAAAAATCCATCTTGCCCCGTCCTTTGTGACTTCATCTTGGCTACCAGTCCACGTGGCGCTAAAAAACAACCAGTCCAGTAAAGGCGGCACGGTAAGATAAAGAAAGTAGATACACAATAATGAGAGCAAAGAGTTTTTAACGTCTTTAAATAAATTAACCTTAAGCCAATGGATGACTCCATGGTTATTAACTGGCGCGGGTTGGGCTTGTTTAATGTCATATACCGCCATGATTAACGCCCCTTAATTTGCATTTTGGCATTAAGCCAGTTGAGCAGGAGTGAGATGATGATGCTAAACGCCAAATACACGGCCATCGTCATCAAAATAATTTCAATCGCTTGTCCTACTTGGTTGAGGGTGGTGCCAGAAAACAGGGTCACTATTTCTGGGTAACCAATTGCAGTTGCCAACGATGAGTTTTTAACGAGGTTAAGATACTGATTAATAACAGGTGGAATAATGACTCTAAGTGCCTGCGGCAAGATAACCTTACGTAGAATGACATGCTCTTTCAGGCCTAACGAGTTGGCGGCTTCTTTTTGTCCTTTTGGGACAGATTCGATCCCTGCACGTACCGCTTCTGCGATGTAGGTTGCAGTATAAATACTCAGCGCGAAGGCCAGTGCCAATAGCTCGGGGATGACTACCCAACCACCTTGAAAGTTAAACCCTTTTAGTTCAGGTACTTCACTGGAAATAGGCTGACCTGCAATAAAATACACCAAAATGGGGGCCAAAATGATGATGGCTCCACCAACGGTAAAAATGGGGAATTCTTCGCCTGTGTCGTCATGGCGTTTAATTGCCCAACGGGCGAGAAAAACCACACCGATACAGGCGAGAATAAAGGCCGCTAAGATGTAACCGCTGTTATCTTCAAAAATGGGCTTTGGCATGAGAAAGCCACGGTTGTTGAGGAAGAATTCGTCAAAGTAACTATAACTCTGGCGCGGACTTGGTAGGGCGGCGAGAACCACGTTATACCAAAATAAAATCTGCAATAAGATTGGAATATTACGAAATACTTCGATATATACCATTGATAATTTAGCAATCAAAAAGTTTTTTGACAGACGAGCAATACCAATCACTAGCCCTAAGATGGTGGTGAAGAAAATAGCAATACCAGATACTAAAAGGGTATTTAGTACCCCAATTAGAAACACCCTTGAATAGGTTGAACTGCCATCATCATATTCAACTAAGGTTTGACTGATACCAAACCCAGCAACTTGATCTAAGAAAGAAAACCCCGTTTCAATGCCGCGCGCCTCAATGTTGTCAAACATGTTATTGGTGAAATAGGCTGCGACAAAGAACACGACCGCAAGGGCAAGGAGTTGGAAGACAATCGCCCTTACTTTGGGGTTATTAAGAGAATGGACACCAGCGACTGGCTCTGCAGGTTTACTCATAATTCTGATCCACATGTTTAGGCTACATTGGCCAAAAGTGAGGGCTGATTAAGTTAAACAGCGCCTCACTTTATCCCCGCTCTGAGTGAAGAGCGGGCGCAATGCCGCTTACTAGGTTGTTATCTAATTGGCATTGGATACATTAGGCCGCCTTTGTTCCAAAGGTTGTTCAAGCCGCGGTCGATTTTAAGTGGTGAGCCTTCGCCTACGTTGCGATCAAACATTTCACCATAGTTGCCCACTTGTTTAATGATGTTATAGGCCCATTTATCGTCTAAGCCTAAGCTTTTGCCTGTATCACCTGAGCTACCTAATAGGCGTTTAACACTTGGGTTGTCAGACTTCATCATTTCATCGACGTTGGCTTGTGTTACGCCAAGCTCTTCGGCTTCTAGGGTGGCAAATAAAGCCCAGCGCACAATGTTAAACCAGCCGTCGTCACCTTGGCGTACCACTGGACCTAATGGCTCTTTAGAAATGATTTCGGGTAACACCATGACCGAGTCCGGCTTATCCATTTTTAGTCTTAGGCCGTAAAGTTGAGAAGCATCCGAGGTCACGGCATCACAGCGGCCTTTTTTAAACCCGTCGATGGTTTGCCCTGACGTGTCATAAGTTACTGCTTTGTATTCCATATTTTGCGATTTGAAATAATCAGTTAGGTTAAGCTCTGTGGTGGTACCGGCTTGGATACAAAAGGTTGCCCCGTTAAGCTCGGTGGCAGATGAGACGCCAAGAGATTTATTAACCAAAAAGCCTTGGCCATCGTAGTAATTAACACCGGTGAAATTTAAGCCTAGCGAAATATCTCGACTTGATGTCCAAGTCGAAGAGCGAACGAGCACATCAATTTCACCGCTTTGCAGTGCGGTAAAGCGCTCTTTAGCGGTTAGTGGGACATATTTAACTTTATTGGCATCACCTAAAACCGCACTGGCGATAGCTTTACAAAAATCAACGTCAATGCCTTCCCAAACACCTTTAGAATCCGTGGCCGAAAAGCCTGGAATACCTGTTGAAACCCCACAGTTCAATTCACCTTTTTTCATCACAGTTTCAAGTGTGTCTGCAGAAGCCGTCATTGGAATAAGTGCAACAGCTGCGGCAAGGGATAAAGCAATTTTGGTTCTATTCATCATTTATTCCTTTTGGGTGGTAGGTAAAGCCATCAACCTTGCCAGTTGCATCGCTGGTCATTAGGTTGATGTAACAAACGAATAACAATCTTTACCTATAAACATTAGACGCTGTTACAGGTTTTGCTTAGTTTGATGTTGTTTTTTTTACTGTTTTTCTTTTTTTATCTAGGTGGTTTTGTTACTTAGCACGGGTTAAGTAGTGAAACCGTCGGCTTCTGACCGGTTAACCCATTTTGATCAACACGAGCCACATTTAGAGAAACCTTGTAGGTAGATTTGTCGGGGGATTTGGTAGTTTAAGTTGTTATCAAAATGTTGCAGTGGACAATTTAAGCCAAATTAATGATATTTCCAGAAGTAATTGATTTACATTTGTTTATCTGTGAATAAAATAGCCATTGATAAATGTCATAAAAATAGCAAATTGCTGCAACAACATTGGTTTAGCGCTGCCAAAAGTATTTTGTCAGTGTGAATGAAATGTAGCGGCTAGTGCCAGCGGCTAGCGCCAACGGCTAGTGCCAGCGGCTAGCGCAAAAGTTCCATCGCGTTGCGACAGACAATCACAAACTCATTGTTACAAGGAAAGTAGCCAGATGCTCAGAAAAGCTTATAGCGTATTGTTGGCCTCCAGTTGGATGCTGGCAACGGCGCTTACGCCCACCATCAGCGAAGCCAAAAACGTGTCATTGACTATAGTGTCGGAATTTCGCCAATCTTGGCAGCGAAATTTCAACCCATTCAATTCAGCCCACCGTTTACCCACTACGATGCAGTTTATTTATGAGCCTTTGATCGTGTTTAACGAACTACAAGGCGGTAAACCTGTTTATCGTTTAGCAACGGATCACAGCTTTTCGTCGGATTTAAAAACGCTGACGTTTCATTTGCGCCGTGATGTTAAATGGTCGGATGGTACTCCCTTTACCGCCGATGACGTGGTCTATTCGTTACGCTTAGCGGCCAGAGGCGGCGCACTGGATGTTCGCGGTTTGGCCGATGACATAGATGCCATTAAAAAAGAAAATGCTTACACCGTGAGTATTAAACTGAACAAGGTGGATACCGGCATTGCCACTCGTATTGTACGTGCGCCCATCGTGCCCAAGCATATTTTTTCAATGGAACAAGATATTGCCAGTTTTACTAACCCGAACCCCGTTGGGACAGGCCCATTTACCGAAGTGCCGATGTTTTCTTGGCAAGTGTATGTGCAATGTCGCAACCCACATTACTACCAAAACGATCAGCTGAGGATAGACTGCTTACAAAGTCCGATCATCACCAGCAATGATGAATTATTGGCTGCGGCGATTAAAGGACGACTGGATTGGACTTCGTCTTTTATTCCAAACATTGAAGAGGTGTTACTGAGTAAAAACCCCAGTACCAAGCACTGGTTTCCAGCTGCGGGCTCTGCTTCGTTTGTAATGAACTTTAAATCGCCAAATCCTAATAACCAAAAGGCCTTTAATAATTTGAGTTTTCGCCGCGCCTTTTCGATGGCCATGGATCGTAAACGCATGGTTGAAGAAGCAGGCTCGGGTTACTGGGTCGAGAATAATTACCCAAGTGGCTTAGGCGACCAGTTTAAGGCTTGGTCCGATCCTAAGGTTCGTCAAAAGTACGGTAAATATAATACTTACAACAAAGCTCATGCGGCCAAGCTGCTTCGCGATGTGGGCTTTAAGGATATAGATAACGATGGCTGGCTAGACAACCCTGATGGCAGTCAATTTAGTTTTGAAATCTTAGTGCCAAATGGTTGGTCAGACCATGTGCAAACAGTTGAAATCGCGATTGAAAGCCTGCATGAACTAGGCATAAATGCGACCATGGCCACACCCGAATTTGGTGAGTTGGTGGATCGCGTTAAAGCAGGACAGTACGATGCGCAATTTACTAACTACTTTGCGGGCGCGACGCCTCATCGCTACTATCATTCCGGTTTTCATTCATCACAAATGAACAAAGACAGATTTGCAGGGCATCACTATGTCGATCCTATGCTGGACAAATTGATTGACAGTTTTAACCGCACCAATGATGAAGCGCAGCGCCTTGATATTATGCATCGCATTGAAGAGCGTATTGCAAGCCAACAAATTACCGTGCCGGTGATCAGCTCAAACTTTAACTATCAATACGATGATGTGAGTTTTACCGGTTGGTTTAACGAAGAAAACCCGGGCGGTATTCCGGTGATCCACCCCGATATTCCAGAGCGTTTGTTGCATGTGTTATCACTCGCACCTGTGGATACGGATAAAACAGTAATGAATTAATCCTACCTACAACAATCTTTATCAGGGCCTTGGTTTAACATACCAAGGCCTTTTTTCTTCCTTAAAATACGGTTTCATGTTCAGTGAAAAAGTGCTGTTGATTGTATTGATGCACCTTAGTCACAGGGGCTAAGCTTTGCTCTCTGATCAGATTCGCTTGATCTAATAAGGCTTGGCCCGCTTGAGCCGATTCACTAAAACTGATGTGAGGATCGGGTACGGCAGATAACAATAATCGAGTGTAAGGATGCTGTGGATCGTCTATCACACTGCTGGTGTCGCCCCATTCCACAATTTGCCCTTGATACATAATGGCAATTTCTTCGGCGAAATAACGCGCAGTAGCAATGTCATGGGTAATGTATAAAAAAGTGATCCCTTGTTGCTGTTTCATTTTATTAAGCAGTTTTAAAATATCCAATCTAATAGATACATCAAGCATACTGGTAGGCTCATCGGCGAGGATAATTTCAGCGCCGATGGCCATGGTTCTGGCTATGGATACCCGTTGTCTTTGCCCTCCTGAAAGTTGATGAGGGTATTTTGATGGCGTGGTGTCAGGATCTAACTCTACCATTCTCAGTAACTCTAATACCTTGGCTTTAGCCTCCGCCTCATTAGTGACATGGCCATGGGTATAAAGTGGCCGCGCTAAGTGATGATAGATGGTGTGCGCTGGATTGAGTGAGCCGTAGGGATCTTGAAAAATCATCTGTATGTTACGGCGATATTGAGCTAATTCTTTGTGACTATTAAATACATTAATGTCTTGACCGCGATAGCATACTTCGCCGCTGGTATGTTGATGCATTCGAGTAAGCAAACGAGCGACGGTGCTCTTGCCTGAGCCACTTTCACCCACTAAGGCCAGCGCTTGGCCTTTTTTTAGATCAAAGCTGACATTTCTTAAGGCATGTACTTGGCGTTTATGTAACCCTTTGCCAGTGTTGAAGGTTTTGACCATATTGCGAACACGAATTAAGGTGTTCTCGGTTTCAGATGCGATCATATAGTAGCCTCCATGACGATGTTAGATAGCTTGGTTGCTTGTTGCTGTTTAAGTTGATGATCAAAGGCAGCCGGTATGGATTGCCATAACTTTTTGGTATAGGCATGTTGCGGTATGTGGAGTATGTCTTTGGCTAGGCCAACTTCCACCAATTCCCCTTTGAGCATGACGCCAATGCGATCGCAAAGCTGCGTCATTAAGCTAAGATCATGGGTGATAAAGAGCACCGAAAAGCCAAATTCTTTACGCAGCGCATGGATTTGCAACAAAATTTCACGTTGAACTACCACGTCCAACGCCGTGGTGGGCTCATCCATGATGAGTAAATCCGGGTTTAATGCTAGACCGATGGCAATCACGATACGTTGACGCATGCCGCCTGAGAACTGGTGAGGGTAGTCTTTTAAGCGATCTGGGCTAATGCCAACTAACTCAAGTAATTGACCTGCACGTTTGGCACTTTCCTGCGGGCTATAACCCTTATGACGATAAAACATATCGCGAAATTGCTCTTCAATGGTGAGGACAGGGTTTAAGCTGTTCATTGCACTTTGAAATACCATGCTGACCTTGGACCAACGTGTCGCGGCTAAAGACCGTTTATCCATGGTCAGGGTGTCTTGACCATTTAACAGAATTTGACCGCCGGAGATAAACGCAGGTGGCCTAAGTAGTTGACTGATAGCAAAAGCGATGGTGCTTTTACCGCAGCCACTTTCTCCGGCTAAACCAAAAATCTCCCCTTTGCCTATATTAAAGCTAACCTGATTAACGGCGCGAAACTCACTGTCGTCAAGTAGGTAATCAACGCTAAGATCTTTGACTTCAAGGGTATTGTTTGTGTTATTCAAATGAGGTTGATTAGCCATGATATACGACCTCTTTCGTGTTTGAATTTGATGTTTGTGCAACCGATGATTCGGCTTGCTTGGCACGTAGTTGTTTAATGCGTTTGTTAAAGCGTTTAATACCGCTAAAGGTGCGAAGTCGCGGGTTAGCGATTTCGTCAATACCAAAGTTAAGTAGTGCTAAGCCCATGCCCAAGATAGCAATGGCAAGACAAGGCACTAATACTTCCCACCAAGCACCAACAGTCATGGCTGATGCATTTTGGGCGTTAAACAACATAGTGCCCCAGCTAACAGCAAGGGGATCGCCTAAGCCAAGAAATTCTAAGGTGGCTTCGGTGATGATGGTGTAGATAATCGAGCCAAGGAAATTTAAGCCGATGATAGAGCTTAGATTTGGCAATATTTCCACAAAGATGATACGCCATGGTGGCTCACAGGCCAGTTCACTGGCATGGATAAACTCTTTGTTTCTTAGGGTTAAAGTTTGCGATCGCGTGACCCTTGCTCCCCATGCCCAGCTGGTCAAGCCGATGATAATCGCTATGGTCAATGGACTGGCCTCGCCAATAAAGGCCGCTAATACCAGCAACAGGGGCAACTGGGGGATCACTAATGCAATATTCGTAATTAAACTGACAAATTCGTCATATTTGCCGCCAAAGTAACCCGCCGATACACCAAGGGCGGTGCCTATCACGACGATGATCAGGCCTGCACCAAAACCGACTGCCAATGAAGTGGCTGTGCCATGCACGAACAAATGATAAACATCTCTACCCATACGGGTGGTGCCAAACACGTTTTCTGCGTTGGGCTCTTGATGGGGCCGTGCCACCCGATCATTGGGATCATGCGAGGTAATTAATGGTGCCGATAAGGCAATCAGTAAATAGGTTATGACAATAAATAATCCAAAACTGACTTTTTTGTTACGGCGCAATAATTTTAAAAAATTAGCCATAATACTTCCCTTACTATTTATAATTGATTCAATTCAATAGGGTTTAATCACAATTGTTAGTCACGGCGAAGGCGAGGATCTAAATAGACATACGCAATATCGGCGACAAAATTAGCCGACAACATGGCCAAGGTCATGATCAGTAATTGACCTTGGATCACCGGGTAATCACGCGACACAATGGCTTCGAATAAGGTATTGCCAAGACCTGGGTAGTTAAAAACAACTTCGGTAATCAAGGAGCCGCCCAACACCACACCTACCGTCATGGCGAAAGCCGTAATGGAAGGGAGTAGGGCATTGCGGGCGCCATAATTAAACATCACCCGGCTTTCACTTAAGCCTTTGGCGCGCCCCATCACTATGTAGTCTTCCCCCAATAGGTTGATTAAGTTATTTCTTATGGTGAGCAGGTAACCGCCAATTTGTACGATAACCAATGAGATGATCGGCAAGATGGCGTGTGTGAGTACGCTTTTGATGTATTCCCAACTAAACGCTGGGTCGAGCTCAATGCTGTAAGCATAAGAAAACGGCAGCCAGTTTAGGGCTACACCAAACACAAACATAAATAGTAGAGCAAGCACTACCGCGGGGATGGACTGCAACACTAAGGACAGGGGCGACAATATGGTGTCTAACCATCCTCCGCGATACCAAGCCGCTACGATGCCGCTAATCGAGCCAATGAAAAAGCTGATCAGGGTCGAGGTGCCAACTAAGAACAAGGTCCAGATCATTGAGCGGCCAAGCACTTCGTTGACAGTTTGAGGGAAGTATTTCACCGAGCTGCCGAGATCCCACGTAACGACACTTTTTAAATAAGCAAAATATTGTTGATACAAAGGACCATCGACAAAGCCGAAGGTTTCTTTTAGGGCTGCCAAACTTTCCACTGGCAGCGGGTTCCCTTGCGAGGAAAACATTACAGTGATGGGATCACCTGGCATTAACCTAGGCAAGAAAAAATTAAATGTCGCTGCAAAAAAAAATGCGATGAGGTAAAACCCAAGACGACGTAATACAAAGTCCATAGCAGACTCCTCATGAAAGCAAAATGGGGGACCTTAGGTCAGGTGAGTTGTTGGCCAACTTGAAGGGGAATCAAGTTGGCCAGCTCTTAAGCCTGTTTCATCATAGGCTTAAGAAAAGGGCTATTAGCTTTATGACTTAGGCTTAAGGCTCAGTAAGTGCAATAGTCGCTCAGGGTTACCTGGATGCGGTTGCGGCTTCGCTATCGGGTTGTCAGCGTTAAAGAAGCCTTCAAAGCGCTGGGTGTTGTATTGATACCAACTTGGGTTGTTAAACACAGGGATAAACGGCATGTTTTCAGCCACTATCATCTGAATTTGGCCCATGGTTTGCTGCTGCTTGGCTTTGTCCGTGGTGGAGTAAAACTGATCAAGTAGCTTATCTAGCTCAGGATCGGTAAATCGGGTTGAGCTCATTCGCGTTTTATCAAGCTGCGAGCTATGAAATGCCGTGTTGTACATTAAATGCGGTGTAACACCCGCAAAATAGGCATTGATAGCAGCGTCATAAGAGCCATCGATTAAGGCCGAAGTCCATGCGGTTGCCTCGGGTGTGGAAACTTTCGCGTTAATGCCCATTTCTTGTAGGCCATCGACGGCAATTTGTACCGTATTGACCCAATCAGTCCAGCCGTTTGGCACTAAGATTGAAAACGCAATTGGCGAACCATCCGGGTTGTCTACGTAGCCGTCACCATCTTTATCTTGGTAGCCCGCTTGTTGTAACAAGGCCTTAGCCGCCTTTATATCGTAGCGAGAATATTGGCCGAATTTCTTATCTACTTCGTCATTATTCCAAGAGTGATAACCTGCTCCTAGGCCAGATGGGTATTCGTTAAGGGTAGGGTAACCGTAACCTGCAATGTTAACCATGCTGTTACGATCCATGGCCATTGATACAGCGCGGCGAAAGTTCACGTCATTAAATGCTTTACGGTTGCCAGGATTGTTACTGGCTAGGTTTAAATTAAAGGCCACCATGGAGTCGGCCGGAAACCAGTACTTAAAGTTTTGCGCATCTTTGGCCACATAGGTTTTGTCGATATCTGGTAAAAATGAACCAAACCAATCAAGTTCGCCTTTTTGCGCAGCAGCTAAGACTTGGTCATTATTGGCTAATTGCGGCAAACGTACACAATCCACTTTCAAGGTGGCGTCATCCCAGTAATGGGGGTTGCGACATTGGACGTAAACTCGAGTGGTAAAACGTTCAATTTCAGTTAGTGGCCCTGTGCCAACTGGGTTTTCATTGGTGAAGGTGACGGGATCTTTAACTTCACGCCAGATGTGCTCGGCCACGATAGGCACGCGCACAATTTCAATCGGTGCGCCGCTGTCTGGCTCAGGGAAACTAAATTTGACCTGATGTGAGTTAAGTACTTCAACGGCGCTAATACGTTGCCAAATAGCGCGGCTATCAAGGGCGGGATTAGCCTTAACCAAATCAAAACTAAACTTGACGTCTTCGGCGTTAAACTCTTCGCCATCTGACCACTTAACACCCTTACGTAGAGTAAAAACCGCGGCAGTTGCATCACTATTAAATTCGATATTGTCGGCTAAGCGATAATGAATTTTACCGCCTTGCATCGGATTGTAGATAGCCAATGGCTCGTAAATGTATTCATTGGTGGTGGGCAAAAACGTGGTTTGATTATAAGGGTTAAAGTTTCGTACCCAAGAGGTGCGCTGTACCGGTGCTATATTCAAAATGGCTTTATTATCATCCGCACCCGCACCCGCACCCGCGGCCGCAACCGGAAGGATAACACTGCTTGATAACATGGCTGCGAGGGTACTTTTCACGATCAAATTTTTCATCTTGTTGCATCCTTGAAATAAGTCGTTAATAAACTTTATGGCAACTAGAAGTCATCTTGCTAGTTCCCAAAAGGTGGTGGTCAACTGAGATTGCGTGGAACGCAGTCGGGCTTTTACCTAAATCATGCGTTATATCAATCTCATCAGTGCTGACCAAACCAACCAAAACACCCGTGACAAACATTAATCTGATGAGCGCTTTGATAGAGTCATTGAATCACTGCACATGTGTTACAACAATGTAAAAACTCGTAAATGTCTTAGAAATAACGTAAAAACACAATATTAAGTTATTGATAATTAGTAATATACTGTGTTGTCGTAACGTATTGCATTTCGCGAGATGGCTCACAACAGAGGTCAAATTTAAGTGAGATTATTGAGTGAAAAGTGACATAAGACATAGTAGGCGTTTAGGATGAGGGACAAAAAAATCGTAAGAACTCCTTCTTAGGACAAATTTATTGCCGAGTTGCTTAACAGCTTGAGTTACCCAAAACGGATTGCTGGTAACTAAATTAAATATCATTGTTGTGTCATGTTGTTTGAACCACCAATAGCAGTAGGAATAACCCGTTTTGTTGCAAAAGATAAAAAACATCAGTTTTCGCGCTAAACTTGGCTTAGCATTTTTACTTTTATCGATCACACCGATGGCGCTGATTGCCATTGTGTTTCATGCATCCTTTGTCAGTAACAATAATAAACAGGTAGCCGATACCCTATATTCTATTGCCCTGAGTAAGGAAAACACTTTAGAGCAGCATTTACTTGGCTTAAGGCAACAGGCATTACATTTTAGCAATACAGATTTTGTTCGTTACGCCATGAGTCGATTTTATGGTTTTTCTTATGCCTTTGATTTAATTTCCGATGAGCCAGACAAAGCGGCTGAGCTATTATTGGCAACTTATCAGCAAGCGGGCGATTTTAAAAATTTACCTTCTAAACTGGGGATGACAGTGGGCAGTTATGCTCATGTACATGATAGATTTCATGACGGGTTTATTGATTATTTAGCCGTCTCCGACTTTAACGACATTATTTTGATCAATTTATCGGGGCAGGTAGTGTATAGCACGAATAAGGATGGTTACTTTACCGAAAACCTACGCGCATCGTCACTACAAACCTCACCCTTAGGCCGAGCGTTTGTTGAATTAGAGCGCGAACGAGGGAACACACTGACAGCTGAAACGACTAAGCCGATGTTGTTTTATGACTTTAGTTATGATGCCATCAAGCAAGCTGTGGTGAGTTATTTTATCATGCCTATCAACAATCATGGCCGTTATACTGGCTATATTGCTTATGCACTGCCCACCAAGCCCCTAAGTAAAATCATGGCCAGTCGCCAAGGATTAGGGCTGACGGGGGAAACTTATGTACTAAATAAGCAAGGCTACCCTATATCGGCTTTGCAAACTCAAGATATGGCCTATCAGTTGCTCAATTTACACCAGCAACAGACTCCGCTATGGCTAGATGCCTTGCATCATTCTAACCGGCATAACTCAGGCACCTTGTTAACACAAAACTATCAAGGCATTGCCACATTAGCGGCGTATATTAATTTAGAACTAATGGGCCAAAAATGGGTGATCGTGGCCGAGCAAGCCAACAGTGAAATTCAAGCCTCAAGTATACGGTTTCGTAATCTAATCATTTTGATTGGTTGTGTATCAGTTGCCATTATCGCGGCCATTGTTTATCTATTGTCGCGCTCACTAACCAGACCGTTAGAATCTTTGATGTTGGCGACCGAAGCGGTGACATTGGGTGAATGGGACAGGCACTTGTTAGGTCGAGGCCGCCGTGATGAAATTGGTCGTTTGGCTGCACATTTTGATGTTATGCAAGATGCCATTACCGATCAAATGAAGGTGATCAACGATACCAATCAGCAGCTAGAAGAAAAGGTTGCGGTGATCAACGAGCAAAACCTAGCGTTGCGCCAAGCCGATAAAATTAAGGATGAATTTTTAACTAACACGTCCCATGAACTACGCACGCCACTAACAGGCGTGATTGGTATCACTGAATCTGTACTTAACGGTGTAGCAGGCCCTTGTAGTCAAGAGCAAACCAAGCAGCTGACCCTTGCCTTAAATGGAGCTAAACGTCTCGCCCATTTAGTGGATGACTTACTAGACTTTCATAAAGTGAAAAATAATCGTCTGCGCGTGAATCTGAGCTGCGTGAGTGCCAATGTGACCGTGGGTGGAGTGCTAGCCCTATCTGAGCATTTAATTGGCAGCAAGTCCCTTGAATTAGTAGCCGACTTACCGGTTAACGAGCTGTTTGTGACGGCAGACCCCATCCGGTTTGAGCAGGTACTGTTTAATCTGGTGAACAATGCCATCAAATATACCGACAGCGGCAAGATCACCGTTTCGGTGGCTTTGCAAGGTGACCAAGTCAGAATAGCGGTGCAAGACACAGGCATGGGCATCGCACCTGCTAACCAAGCTAGAATATTTGATCCCTTTAAGCAAATAGATGGCAGTGAAACGCGAAGCCAAGGCGGCAGCGGCTTAGGTTTGGCTATTTCTCAGCAGTTGATCAGCTTGATGAACGGGCACTTAAGTGTCACAAGTGAAGAAGGTAAGGGCAGTTGTTTTAGTTTCAGTCTTGGCCGTTGCCAGCCGATTGGATCTATGCTGATGCCAACAAATAATATGTATTACAATGGTTTAGCGGAAAGTCATGAACCTGTTGAGCAAGCGAAAAATCAACCTAGTTTAGCCAATGATGAATTGACCCAGGTTGGGCGACGTATTCTGGTGGTTGATGACGAGCCAATGAACTTACAGGTACTGAAGAATCATCTTAGTCTCGCTGGATATCAAATTAGACTGATGACCAATGGTGAAGATGCCTTGACATTTTTGCAGCAACAACGAGTTGACCTGCTTATCTTGGACGTCATGATGCCTAAAATTAGTGGTTTTACCGTGGCGCAAGAGGTCCGCAAAACCTTTAGTAATGATCAGCTACCGATTTTAATGCTCACTGCCAAAACGCGGGTGAAAGATATCATGACCGGTTTTCATGCCGGAGCGAATGATTATTTGATGAAGCCGTTTGTGAAAGACGAACTTTTGGCTCGTGTTCATAACTTATTAGAGTTAAAACAAGCGGCGCAGTTTAGCCAAGAAAATAAAATGCTAAAACAAGAGGTTGCAAGGCGTATTGAAGCCGAGAATGCACTTCAAGCGAGCCAAGCAAGGATGACTCAACTACTTGAAAATGTTGAAGATGCAATACTTATCATCAATCCTTTTAATCAGGTGGTATTTTTCAACCAAGCAGCACAGCGTTTATTGGGTTATGAGCAAGCCAATATTATAGGTGCTGAAGTAAATACCCTCATTTCTGAATCTGAGTTGGAGCGCATTTCTCGCGGTTTAGTTCAGCAGGCTAGATTTGAGCTGCAATTGGATTTTGTCGCCGCCAATGGAGATAAAATTCGCTCACAAGCCTTTGTTTCTCAGGTTTACCATGATAAGGGCAGTGCAATGGGGGATATCAGTATTGTGCTTCATCAAATTCAGACTCAGGGGGAATATGTGGGGCAAGCTCTAGGTTGCACAGCAAGTTTATCTGAGCTGGAATACCGCCAAGTGCTGGTAGCCATCATGACCAGTGCGTTAAGCTTATGGCAAGATGTAACGGGAAAATCCAAAATAGATTTAGCCCAAGAAAGTAAAATTTGGAAAGTGTATTTAGATCGATCTTCGGCGCAAACTCGCACTTTAGATAGATACTTCTTGGTTCAGACATTACCGAAAATTCCTCGCTGGCGCGATGTGCTACGCACAGCTACCTTTGTAAAACAGCAGTGTGGTAAGCAAGCCGAGCAAGAGCGCGTCACTGAGTTAGATGCTTTAGCGTTGAAGGTAAAAAATTACTTTGCTCAAAAATAGCCGTCAGGGTGTGATTTAGGTAAACTGCGTGGCTAGATGGCTCGCTAAATAAGGTAGTAAGCGTGAGTGAAGAAATTGAAATTGAAGCAATTGGTATTGAAGTAAGCGCTCAGCCAATTGAACTTTACAAAGTACTTAAAATTGCCAACGCGGTTAGTGGCGGTGGTGAAGCTAAAATGGCCATCAGCGAAGGCTATGTTGCCCTTAACGGTGAAGTTGAAACCCGCAAACGTTGCAAGGTTTATGATGGCGATGTGATCCAGTTTAATGGTGAATTCTATTTAGTGCTTTGTGATGCACCCGTTGAAGAAGTTGCCGCTAAAGCAAAACCTAAGGCTAAGCCTGAATCAGAGCCACTGCAGAAAGCAAAAAAAGCACAGCCAAGCAAGTCGACCAATCAAAGAAGTGCGGCAAAAAGCCAAAAGGCCAAACAGCCTAAAGCAAACGCAGGGGCAAAAAATCAGTCCAAGCAGGTATCACCAACTCAGATAGACAAGCAAACAGGCAGACGCGAAATTAAGTTTTAAACAATCCAAGGCGGTGTGTTAATCGCTGGCCAAATATTGGCGTAAAAACGCGGCTATATCAGCGTCACTTAAGCTTTGTTTATTGACTAATCTGATGGGGATCTCGTACCGAGGCTCGATGCGTTCACCGGCGAGCAACTTAGCTGCCTGTTGCATTACCAGATACCCCATGGCATACGGGTCTTGCAACACTAATTGGGTGATTATCCCCTCATTTAGCAGGCGATAAATCGTATCGTTTAGGTCAAAGCCAGCCACGATTACGTTGCTGCGGTTGAGCTTTCTAATCGCTAAGGCCGCGCCTTCAGTTGTCGCTTCATTCACCGTCAGAATAAGATTAATTTCCGGATGCGCAACCAGGGTGTCATAGGTTTCATGTAGGGCACTGCCTCGGGTTGGGCCACCATCAATGAGTTTGACCGAGCTGACTGGGTATTTTTTTAGTTGTTCTTGGATCCCGATAGCTCTGTCCTCAGTAGAGGCATGGCCGCTATCATTTTGCACTATAACGGCATGAATTTCCTTAGGTAAATGGCTCTCGATAGATTTAACTAAGCTAACACCAGCTTGGTAATTATTACTTGCGATGAAGCTAAGAGGATTGACTCCAATGGCTTCTGAATCAAATACCAGTATCTGCTTGCCGCGGCGTTGGTATTGCAAAATAAAAGGTGTGAGCATATGGGCATCGATTGCCGCAACGGCTAAGACTTGGATGTCTGAGTCTAGGTAGTTACGTATAATGGCAATTTGTGAGTTCAGATCATCGTCGTTATAGGGACCACGCCAAATAACCGGTGTATTGAGATCGTTACTGGCTTGTTTTACACCTGCTTCGACCACTTGCCAAAAAGTTAAATTAATCCCTTTCGGTATGATCAGAACCTTGGCCTGCGGGCGCGTGTCGGCAAGTGCAGATGCTGAAACAAGAATAATCAAACTTAATAATCTACACGCTATTTTGAGCATAAATGGCCGCTTGGGATAAGGTAGTAAACTTTTGCTTTTATTTTAGTATAAGTAACTATTTCTTATATGGGCAGCAACAGCTGCAACTAAATTCATCTTGAACCAAATATTTAGTCAATGTGTCACATTTTGCGAAAAATTGGACTGTTGAAACTAGCAATATATGAAGGACGCCGAAATAACGGTAAACTAAAGCGCAATTTTTATCGCTTTGAACCATTTGGGAATTTTATGTTTCGAATTATCAGTGTCAGTATTTGTGTTTTAGCCTTAGTCAGTTGTTCCAGTGCACCAGATGAAAAAGCCACGCCTAGCTTAGGCAAACAGTCATCTGAACAAACTTTTACCCAAGTGCTTACTCCTGTTGAGCGGGTACAAAGTGATAAACCGAGAGATTACAGCTTGTTTACCTTACAGGCCGAGAAAGTTAAAACGCGTTCGCCTAATTTAGTTAATCGACACAACGGCCTTTATCAGCGTGTTGAGCAATGGGCTGAACAAAATGGTGACCCCGCTTTCTTGAGCCAATATGGCATTAGTGCGGCGCAAATGGGCGGCGCTGATGGTCAAGGTAACGTCTTATTCACGGGCTATTTCTCACCTGTGATGAAGATTAAACACCAGCGCGATGCCATCTATAAGTATCCTTTGTATGCAATGCCAAACTGCGAGGGGCAATGTCCAAGTCGCGCCGAGATTTATGCCGGTGCGCTTGACAATCAAGGGTTAGAAATAGGATACAGCAAATCATTACTGGATAACTTTATGCTTGAAGTTCAAGGCAGTGGGTTTGTCTATTTTGAAGACGGTGGCGATAAGCAGTACTTTGCGTATGCTGGAAAAAATGGTCACGCTTACACCAGTATCGGAAAAGTACTGATTGAACAAGGCGAGGTGCCGCGTGAGAAAATGTCGCTGGAAGCCATTAAACAATGGGCGCTGCAGCAAGATGAAGCGACCCTACAGGCACTACTTGAAGAAAATGCTTCATTCGTCTTCTTTAAAGCTAATGATCAGCTTGATGTGATTGGCTCGGCGGGGATCCCACTTATTGGCGGCGCTGCTGTGGCGGGCGATCGCAGTCATCTGCCCATGGGCAGTGTGATTTTGGCTGAAGTGCCACAACTTGATGCCAAAGGCGAGTGGACCGGTCATCATGTATTAAAACTGCTCATGGTTCTGGATACCGGCGGCGCGGTCAAAGGTAGTCATTTAGACTTGTATCATGGTTTAGGCATTCAAGCTGGCCGCAATGCCGGCTATTACAAACACTTTGGCCGAGTATGGCTATTGAGCAATAGCCAGTAATTCTGCTTTCGTCGCGAGTTTTGGCCTTAGCAAATATCATTGCTAAGGCCAAACTCACCCATGCTGATTTGGCGAGCGAGTTAAACTTGTGTTTGCGAGATAGCCTTTGCACTGGCAACCAGTTTGGCCGATTGACGATAATTATAAGCAAGGCGAAAGCTTAATAAGATAGCTGCAGCGGTTAAGCCCGCGATGAAGCCAATCCAATAGCCTTTTGCCCCCAATGTTGGCAAGTCAATAAATAGCAAGTTGATACCGCTTGCTAACGAATAACCAAGGGGCAAACCTATCATCCAAAACGACACCAGTGTGATATAAAAAATCACTTGTGTGTCTTTATAACCGCGTAAAATGCCAGCAATAATCACTTGAATAGTATCGGAAAATTGATAAATACAGGCTAACACCAACAGGCTAACAGCCAACTCAATGACGGCCGTCTCGTCGGTATAGAAACTGGCGATTTGCTGGCGAAAAACATAACTGAATGTGGCTGTGACCACGGCAATAGCTAAACCAAACATGATCGCGGTATTGGCTGCAACTTTTGCTTGCTCGGGCTTACGTTCACCTAAGCTGTGACCAACACGAATGCTGGCGGCAATACCGATACTTAATGGGATCATAAACACCATGGACGAATAGTTAATAGCGATTTGATGACTGGATACCACCAGCGGGCCCATCGGAGCCAATAGTAAGGCGACAACGGTAAATAAGGTGACTTCAAAAAAAGTCGCAGCGGCAACAGGAAAGCCCAGCTTAAAGATACGCTTCATTTGCTTGATATTGGGCTTAATCAGGCGGCGAAACGGATGCAATGGCTTAAATTCAGAGTCTAATAAGACATAAGCGAGCATCGCCAAGCCCATAGCAAGATAAACCAAAGCGGTTGCCACACCACAACCTATCCCGCCTAGTGCAGGCATGCCAAACTTACCGAAAATAAAGATGTAGTTAGCGGGAATGTTCACCGCAAGACCAACAAACCCGATCATCATTGAGGGCACGGTGCGGGATAAACCATCACATAAACTACGCAGCACCAAGTAAAGCGCAAAAGGAGGAATCCCCCAAATCACCGCATGTAAATAGCCTTTAGTGAGGCGAGCTAATTCTGGCTCGACATCCATCCAGATCAGAACCCAAGGAGAGTAGTACAGAGCGAGCATTAACAAAGCACTGAGCACTAAGGCTAACCATAAGGCTTGCATCAGCGAAAAAGGGATCTGTTTGCGCTTTTTGCCGCCGTTTAAATGTGACACTATGGGGGTCACCGCCATGATCAAGCCTTGCAGTAATAAAATAGCGGGGATCCAAAAGCTGGATGCAACCGCGACCGCGGCCATGTCGGTGGCACTGACCTTACCGGCCATCACGGTATCAATGAAGCCCATGGTTGTCATTGCTATCTGAGCAATTAAAATAGGCCAACTGAGTTTTACTAAATGAGATAATTCCTGCTTATACGAGCTCAAGGTGTCTCCAACTACTAAGGGGTATTCATGTTTACTGGAATTGTGATGGCAAAAGCGCCCATTACCGAAATCCAAGCCAAACCAGGGTTAAATACGCTGGTGGTGTCATTGCCTGCGAGATTGAGCCAAGGTATTGCTATTGGGGCTAGCATCGCGTTAAACGGTACCTGTTTAACGGTGGTAAAACAGCAAGATAATAATGTGTATTTCGATGTAATGGAAGAAACATTAAGGGTAACTAACCTTGCTCAGTTGAATGTTGGGGATTGGGTGAATGTAGAGCGTGCGGCTACCTTTGGTGCAGAAATTGGCGGTCATTTATTATCGGGCCATATTCATAGCCAAGTGACCTTAGTTGAGCGTAAGCAAACTGCGAACAATACCGCCTTGCGATTCGAGTTTGACAGCCAGTGGCGTAAATACATTTTAGCTAAGGGTTATATTGCCATTGATGGCATTAGTTTAACCTTAGGCGAAGTGAGTGAGCAGGACTTTTGGGTGCATTTGATCCCCGAAACCTTGCGAGTGACTACATTAAGTGACAAACAAATTGGCGATAAACTGAACATTGAAATTGATAGTCAGACCCAAGCCGTGGTCGATACGGTTGAGCGTGTGTTAGCTGCGCGTGAGCAACAAGCCTAGCGGCAAAGACCAACAAAAACGCCGCTAACTTAGCGGCGTCAATGCGCAGGATAAAGCTAAGCTTAAGCTTTTTGTTCAGACAGCTTTTCGATCCCTAAAATCAATGCAAGTCCTGCCACCATTAAGCCTAAACATAACCAAGTTTGTGGCTCTTGGCCTGTTAATACGGCAAAGTCATTAGGAAAAACATTGCTGGTGGTGAGGGGCTTTTCAATCCCTTTTGAGCTTAAATAAGTGCTGGTGACTTGTTTCCAAGGCCACAATACATTGAGCGAGCCAATTAAAAAGCCAGCTAATAAGGCAAAGGTGGCTTCATGAAATCGCGCTAATAGCCAAGATAGAAAGCGTGAGAAGGACATTAGGCCAATTACACATCCAATCAAGAATAAGCCCAGTAAAACAAAATCACGATCATTCACCGCGGCCAATACATGCCCATACATACCCATTAACAGCAAGATAAAACTGCCTGAGATCCCCGGTAAGATCATGGCGCAGATGGCAATGGCGCCCGATACCAAGAAAAACCAAGGCTGCGGCTCGACAGAGGTAGGTGAAATACTGGTGATGACAAAAGCAATAATACTGCCCGCAATCAAACTGATGATATTGACTGCGCCCCAATTGTCGATTTGTTTGGCGATATGGATAACCGAGGCAATGATCAAGCCAAAAAAGAACGACCATACCAGCAAGGGGTGGTTGGCTAACAAATAGGTAATTATTTTGGCCAAGGAAGCGATGCTAAGGAGTAGGCCTGAAAACAGCACAGTTAAAAATGTACCATCTATGTGTTGCCAAAGGGCTTTGATGCCTTGCTGGCGTAGTACAGAAAGTGCTTCTAGGTTGACCGATTTAATGGCGTTAAGTAAGCGTTCGTAGATACCCGTTACAAAAGCGATGGTGCCACCCGACACGCCGGGAACCACGTCGGCTGCGCCCATTCCTGCGCCTTTTAAAAATAACAACAGCCAGTCACGGCGTGAATAATCCTTGGACATAATAGTTACTGCGCTCCTTGTGGGAAAACTTGATTGTTATGAAAGACCCTTCCATTTGGTCTAAATACGGGTTGTAAATGGCTGATGATTTTACTTTTATTTGGCGATAACCCCAAGTAATTGTGACTGCTTCACAAAAAAAACGTGAATTACCCTGACCAGATCAGTTAAGCAGTTGTCATTGCCATTAAAATAACAAACAATTATGACCAAATTTAGAACTTGTTGGAGTTGCCATGAACACGCATTCCGTTGTCGCCGATGTAGGTGGCACCAATATTCGCCTTGCAAGCGTTGATAAACAAACGGGTGAATTAACCCAAATTAAAAAATATCTTTGTGCAGATTACGCTTCGATTGCTGACGTGATCAAATTGTATTTTGCTGAGCTTGATGGCTTAGTCAAAGAGCTATGTATTGCTATTGCTTGCCCAGTTGATGACGATCTGATTGAAATGACCAACCACACTTGGACATTTTCACAAACAGCGTTAAAAGCCGCCCTTAGCTTAGACAAGCTCTATGTGATCAATGATTACACGGCCATCTCATTAGCGGTGCCATTTTTAGCCGATGATGAAAAAGTACAAATCGGTGGTGGCAGTGTAAAAGCTAAAAAAGCCATTGGTATTTGCGGACCGGGTACCGGCCTAGGTGTTGGCCATTTGATCAATGTTAATGATAAATGGATAAGCTTAGACGGCGAGGGCGGCCATACCTCGTTTTGCCCTGTGGGTGAAGACGCGCGCGCAGTGCTTAATGTACTTGCCCAAGAGATGGGCCACGTTAGCGCCGAGCGATTATTGTCAGGCCAAGGTATCGAGAATATCTACCGCGCTCTGTGTCAGCTAGAGGGCCAAACCCCAACTTTAGCCACCGCTGCCGATGTGAGCCGCGCAGGCCTTGCCAATGATTGTCCCATTGCGGCGCGAACCCTTGCCGTATTTTGCCAAGGTTTAGGCACCTTTGCGGGTAACCTAGCGTTAAACCTTGCGTGTGAAGGCGGCGTGTATATCGCAGGTGGCATCGTGCCGCGTTTTATTGATTACTTTACTCAATCTGATTTTCGTAGTCATTTCGAATACAAAGGTCGCTTTAGTGAATACAATGCAGGCATTGCCACTTTTGTGGTGCTGCATCCTGATCCGGGCCTATTTGGCGCAGGTGTTTTTCTACGCCAAGAGCTTAAATTGATCTAGCTCAATCTCTGCTGCTGAGTTTTTAAGCAAACAGTTGTAAATTGCACTTAAATAGTTGACGCCGCAAAACGATTTCCTTATTCTTGCGGCCACTGTTTGAGGCAGGCGTTAGGCGATATAGCTAGGCTTTAAAAGTCCATAAACAGAACAAAATTAGGTGAGGTGTCCGAGTGGCCGAAGGAGCACGCCTGGAAAGTGTGTATACGGAAACGTATCGAGGGTTCAAATCCCTCCCTCACCGCCACATACTTGAAGAAAGACGTCCTAGGACGTCTTTTTTTGTGCCTGTCAAAAGCACACTTTCATTTCTAAAAAAGCAAAACTTCGAGTTTTGTCACTTCAGCAGCCTTCTTTTCCGGTGTTAATGGCATAACGTTTCTTTAGGGCAAGGATAAAACAGTATTGGGGTTGTATAAGACCTTAGCATGATTGATAACTGTGTTGGCAAATCGTTTTACTACTCTTTGCTATTGTCAGTGTGGACATGGATTAACCAGTAATAGGTGGATTAAAGATGTTTTATTTATTATTAGTTGCATTAGCGATGGCGGGAGAACTATTACCTGAAGAGCATAATCGATTTTACGTGTTGGCTGATGGTGCGAAACCTTTGTTGCTGGTTAGAGCAGAGCAAGACATTTGGCATGCAAAACAAATCGATCGCGAGAATTTGACTTATATTCCGCAAGGTCAGTTTCATTTAAATGGCTTAGCGATAGGGCAGAAAACGGAGCAAGGATTTGACTATTACGATATATCGGAAATGCTGTCGATAGAGACAGTGAATGATCTTGCTCGAAGTGAACATTTTGAGGTTACCGATGGACATATTTATGCTGATAGGGACTACCATCTAGAAGATAGATATCATGGATTTAAACTTAGGTATTCATCGGCTGATATCAGAGATGACGGTTTTTCAATTACGGTTTTATGGGAAAATCAGCCAAATCTTGAAATCTTACTTGCAATGAGTGAAAGCAGAAAGTTAAAGCATGCTGACATAGATAAGCTATCAATTGAGGACCTTAACTTGGCGCGCAATGAAATCTTTGCGCGTCATGGCTATATTTTCAAGTCGAAACCGCTATCCTTCTACTTCAATGCAACCAGTTGGTATCGCCCAACAACAAAAGAGGTGGTGTTATCTGATATTGAAAAATTCAATGTCGAGCTATTGCAACATTATGAAGTGGCAAGAACAAACAAGGCTAAAATCACTCAGCGAATTGAGCAACGTACCCAATCTGAAAATGAATATATAATTCCCGATTCTGATATTCGGTTATTAGAGCAAGCTGAGTTGATGCAGTATTCTCAACAAGAATTACGTTTGATACGTAACGAGATATTCGCCCGTCATGGATTTGTGTTTCAATCGGCTGAACTCAACGAATATTTCCTCAATAAGCCTTGGTATCACCCCTTCTCCTACGTCGTTGAATTAACTGGCGTAGAAGCGGAAAATGTCCGTTTGATTAAGTTGGTAGAAAAGACCAAATAGCCTTCGCGGTTTAAAACCTCCTCCTACGCGAGCCAGTATTTAGCTGGGGCAGGAGGGATAGTTATATCGCAAAAATGCCAACAATGGGCCAGAAGATGCCCACCAGACTCAGCATTCATTCGTACCTAGGCCAAGGCCTTTAATGTGCAAGGGGGTTGCGCATTGAGCAGATCTCGATAGGTGCCGTTTTGCTGGCTTAGCTGGCTATGCGTGCCATGTTGTTTTATTTGGCCTTGTTCTAATACTAAGATGTTGTTGGCTTGGGTGATGGTGCTGAGCTTATGGGCGATGACAACAAGGCTAACCTTACCGCTAAGTTGTGCTAGCAATTGGTCAATGGCGCGTTCGCTGTCCGGATCCAGACTGGCGCTGGCTTCATCTAAGATGATCACTTGACTTTGGCAGAGCATGGCTCTGGCAAAACACAGTAGCTGTTTTTGGCCTAGGGTGAGGGCATCGCTGCTGTTATCAAGTTGGGTGTCTAAGCCATGTTCGAGCTGATTAAACCAAGGGCCTAGTCCCACTTGCTCTAATACCTGAATTAACGCCTCTTCTTTCCCGCTTTGCGTGAGTGATAAGTTTTGACGCAATGTAGTGCTAAGGATAAAGGGTTTTTGCTCAACCAAGCTGATGCCTTGGCGCAGTGAGGCCAGTTGATAATCATTAATGTTGATGCCATTGAGGCGAATGTTGCCTTGTTTCGTTCGGTAATAGCCTTTAAGTAACTGTGCAATAGTGCTTTTACCACTACCACTGGCTCCCACCAGTGCCAGCATGTCACCGCACTCTAGACGAAAAGAAACGTCCTTGAGGGCCTGTTTGTGGGGCTCATAGCCAAAGCTGACTTGGTTAAATTCGATCACGGGGCACTGGGATAATTTGTGCTCGCCAGTGGCGGTTTCACTTGGCTCATCCAATAAACTAAATACGCGTTCGGCAGCGGCGATGGCTTGAACAAGCTCACCTTGGCTTTGCATCAAACTAATCAAAGGCTCAAAAAAGCGTGAAAGGTAAGCAAAAAAGGCAAACAGCATGCCTAAGGCTAAGGCATCATTTGTGCCATCACGGGGCAGTAGGCCAAGGCTGATGATCAGTGCCGCCATCATTAATATGCTGAGTAGTTCGAGCATAGGGCGCAGCAGTAAGGCTTCAAGGCGAATATTACGCTGATTTAACGCGATATTAAATTTTGCCTTGGCATTGAGGCGATCACTAAAGCGCGATTGGGCGTTAAACACTTGCAGTAATAATACCTGCTGCAAGCTTTCATTTAAAAAGCCATTTATACTGGCGGTTTGTTGTTTTAACCGCCTGTGCAGGGGTAATGAATAGCGTCGATAGGCGAAAAACACGATGGCAAAAACGGGGATAAAGGCGATACAGACTAGGGCAAGGCGCACATTAAGCATGAGCATGGCAATGATCACTGCAGTGACACTCACGAGATCGCGCAAGGTGCGCCCAATTATCTGAGTAAACAAATGACGCACGGCTTCGATATCTTGGCTTAGAGTGTGAATGATTTCTCCTTGGCTGCGGCGCTGAAAATACGTCATGGGCAAGCTCAGGCAATGACCAAAGCTTTGCTCTCGTAGTTGATAAATCACCTTGGCAGAGAGATTAAAAAAACTAACGGATTGCCAATATGACAAGAGGTTGGCCGTGATGAACACCCCAATATAAATCAAGGCGATCTGCATCAGCTCAGCTATTGGAAAATGTTCTTGGCTAACAAACTCGTCTATGTAGATCATGGTGAGCCAAGGGGCGAGCATATCCAGCCCTGTGGCAAGCAATAACAAGGCACAGGCCAAGGCAAGGTTTTGCTTAAAATGAAGGCTGTAGCGCAGCAGGCGCACTAAGGTCGATGGCATCTTATTGCTCCCTAGTATACGGTGTCAGTTGGCGGCGTTTGGCTTGGTTGGCATTGCTGCTGATACCAAGGACTTTGCGCCATCAATGCTTGATGGGTGAGAAAAAGCGGGGCTTGCTGCGGGCGAAGCAGTAACACCTTGTCGGTATGGGGCAGTAATTCAAAGCGGCTGGTGGCTAAGATCACGGCTTTGGTTTCGCCCATCCAACATTTGAGGTTAAACAACAGCTGGCTGCAAGTGGCGGCGTCTAACGCCGACAAGCTATCGTCCAGTAACAACACATCGGCATCGGTGAGCAGGGCGCGGGCAATCGCGACGCGCTGGCGCTGACCGCCAGAAAGCTGATTTCCTTGCTCGCCAATTTGTGTGTCTAACCCGTTTGCCATGGCGGCAAGTTCTTGGCTTAAGCAAGCAAGCTCTGCCGCATGCTCAATTTGTGCTGTGCTAGCATGGGGGGCGCCAAGGGCAATATTGTCGCGCACCGTGCCACTAAACAAGCCGCAATCTTGGGGCACATAAGCTATGCTGGCATTGGGATGCAGCAAACGGCTAACGCTACGCAGTGCTTCAGAGCCGAGTAGCAAACGTAATAGGCTAGATTTGCCGCTGGCCACGGGGCCAACGATGGCCTGTAATTGCCCTTGTTTAGCTTGAAAGTGTATGTCTTGCAGCAGGCAATTAGCTGGGTTAAAACGTGCTTCATTGGCGACTTGTTCGTTATGATGGGCAAAGTAATCCAAATCGAGTTTAATCAAGGTGGTGAGTTGGCTGGGCTCGGTCGGGGCCTTATCGGCTAAACCCACTTGTTGTTCGTTGAGCACTTGGTTAATGCGTTGCATCGAAACCGATGCGCTATTAATGGTGGTGTAAAGCAAGCCAAAGGCATTGAGGGGCCAGATCAAATAACCAAGGTAAAGATTAAACGCCAATAATTGGCCTAGAGTGAGTTGCTGCTGGGCAATCAGTACGCTACCCACGCCTAATGTAAGTAAGAAGGTGGTAGAGGCGATCAGTGCTGTAGTGGGCTCATATTTGGCTTCTACTTCGGCTTGGGCTATGTTGGCTTGGGTCAGCGCGCTTAACTGCTGCTGATATTGCGCCGTGGCTAGGCTTTCACAAGCGTGACCTTTTAGCACACTGATGCCATTAATGGTTTGCTGGACTTGTTGATAAAACAAACCAAGCTGCTGCTGAGATTGCATCACCCGGCTTTGCATTTGTTGGCCGTAGCTTTTGATAAGCCAAGCCAGAATAGGCAAGGGCAACAGCACCACTAAGGTGAGCAGCCAGCTGATTTGGCTTGCCAGCACCACCAGCACTAAACTCGACATGACAAAGGCATCAACAAAAAAGATCACCCCATTGCCCACGCCTTGGCTCACGGCATTGACATCGGAATTAAGGTGATTAAGTAACTTGGCACTAGAATGTCGCTGAAAAAACGGCCTAGGCATATTGCAGCAATGGCGATAGAGCTGAATCATCAAGCGCCGCTCTAGCTCTAGGGCGCTGCCAAATAAAAAATAGCGCCATAGAAACCGCAGCATATATGTGCCTAAGGCCAACCCCACTAGCAGTGAAGTTGTTGGCCAGATCTCGGCTAGCTTGAATTGCTCGATCACGGCCAGCTGATCGACGAGCTCGGCAATCAATAAGGGTGGCAATAAGCTAAACAAAGACGCGGCAATGATCGCCACTATGATCGCGCCATAACGCCATTTGTGCAGTTTAACAAACCAGCTAATTTGATGATAAAAGGCAATCATGATGCCGCCTTAACCATTTCTGCAGATAGGTGCTTGACAACTTTTGCAGGATTGCCAAGGGCGATGGCATTGGCAGGCACGTTTTCATAGACCACGCTGCCTGCGCCTATAACTGCGTTATCACCAATCTCCACGCCTTTTAAGATCATGGCATTGGCGCCCACCCAGACATTATCACCAATACGCACCGGCTTAGGTTTAAGCTGGGCAATTTCACCCACTTCACCACGGCCGGTTAAGGTATGGCCGCTGCAATCCATAATGGTGACCATGGGGCCAAACACCACCTTGTTGCCTATGCTGACTTGCTCATAAGCGACGATGGCAGTGCCTTGTAGTTGGACATTGTTACCTATACTAATGGTACCTGCTTTGCCTTGATTGCATTTCACCACGGTGAGCTTAACGCTTTGGTTATGAAACGCAGGCGCGCAGGTCGATTCTAAATAGCAATGATCGCCAATACTGATGCTGTGCTCAAAATCACTGAGTTGCAGCGGCGTCGGGCTACATTGCTGATCCATAACGTGAGTAAAGGCAATGCGAGGTATGCCAGAGATATAGCCCAACTTGCCGAGATTTAGCTTAGCTTGCTTCAGTTGCCATAACAGCTGGTCGATATTGTCGTCCATCTGATCGGGGCGGCTAACATAGTGATGCTGATAATGAGCCATTAGCCGACAAGCTCCATGGTTGAGCGCCCACCAAAGCGGGTGATCACTTCATTAAGGGACATGTTAGGCTCACCGTATAAGTCGCCATAAAAGCTGGTTTCCCACAGTTGATATTTTTGGTGTAGGTCTTGGGCGATGTTGACGCCTTGGTTGTTTTTGTCATCTTCACCTTCTTCGGGATGTGGCCAGTGGAATGAGCAGATGTCTCGATCAAGGTGAAATTGACTGCCGGCTTGGAACAAGCGGATGCCAAGATCAACGTCTTCACCTCCCCACGAGGTAAAGCTTTCGTCAAAGCCGCCAACGCGAATAAACAGCTGACGTTCAACGGAAACATGACAAGTCCAAAAGATATCGAACGGGGCGGGCCACAGGCTTAAGTCTGAGCCCATCAATTGGTACTGGGGTTCACGTTGATCTAGGGCTTGAACGTCTTTTAAATAGGCCAAGCTGGTATCGGCATTATTACTGCTCATCATAGGAATGGCGCGGTCGATGTCGTTGCCACGAACGCCAAAGGCATAAACGTAACCTATGATGCTGAGTGGACCGCTGGCTGCTTGGTGTTTAGCCAAATGAAGAGACAATGTATTACGTGCTAATACAACACTAGTATCGATAAAGACAAGATAATCGCCTTCAGCGATAGCGGCGCCAATATTGCGCGCTTTCCCGGCACGAAACCCTTTATCTTGTTGGTGGAAGTATTTGATATCTAATACATTGCTAAATGATTCACAAACCGCTTGGCTGTGATCGCGTGAGCCATCATCTACCACGATGACTTCAAACTGCGTCGTGGGTAGGATTTGTTGTTGCAGTGAAGTGAGGGTGTGGCGCAATAACTCCGCGCGATTATAAGTTGGGATCACAACACTAATCAGTTTGCGTGGTTCAAGTTTTTGAGCTGACATGGTTAAACCTTAATCGTCCACTCTTCCTTGTTAGTGATAACTTTTAAATCCGTTAAAAGTTAAATTGAAACGTTTTGATAACAAACGCTAAGCATGATATTTACTTGACAGAGTTTTACTGTAATGGAAAAGTAATCATTTTCTGATATCTAATAAAAAATAATAAATACAACAAGATAAATAAAAACGATTAGAAAAAACTTAGATATTCATTAGTTCAAAAGTCAGTGTTTTTTATGAATTTTGGTGATAATCACCTGCACTAACTCACTAGGCAATTGTAAAAAACGATCAGATCGAAATGATTTAGCAGATAACCCTTTTCACTGTCAGCGCTAAGCAATGTGTGAGCGGGCAAATTGCCCTAATTCATACAAGGAAATTTATGCAGTACAAGGTAGGCGACTGGTTGGTTGTCGCTAACGAGAACAAACTAACAAATAGGGATAGCGTGAAAAGCGTTGAGCCTAAGGTGATGACACTCCTTGTGTATTTGTGCCAGCACCCAGAAGAAGTGAAAAGTGTTGAGCAATTACTGGCAGATGTTTGGCCTGACAGAGTGGTGACGGAAGCGTCCATTTACCAAACTATCGCCCAATTACGTAAAGCGTTAGGGGATAAGGCAAGTCAGCCTCATTATATCGTCACGGTTCCCAAAAAAGGCTACAAACTGATTGCACCAGTTCAAAAAGTTGAGCAGAAAGAGTGTTTATCAACTATCGAGGTGGTCAGTTCTATAAAGCAGGCTACTGCCAACTCTTTAAGTCCAATCGATGTTAATGCCACACTGGCAGGCCAATGTAAGCCTGCTCAAGCTCTGGCCAGCAAGCCTCTAAACCTGTGGCAACAGAGTGGCATAAGCTTGGGACATACAAGATGGCTAGGTGCATTGGTCTTGGTTCTGTTGGTGATCACGTTGAATTGGTATGTTCCTACAAAGAAAAGCGAAATAGCAACTATTGCAATATTGCCTTTTCAACGTCCTGGGTTAAGCCATGAACAACAAAATCTAGCTCAAGTTTCAGCCAGAGGGCTGAGTTACATGTTCAATCGTGTCACCAACTTGGATACGGTTTCATTCACATCAAGTGAGGCCGCAGCACGTAAAGGAGGCTCGGCCGTTGATATCGCCAGTATGCTAGGCGCAGATTATTTAGTTGAGGGGCAGGTTGAGGAATTAGCCTCAGGCACCTTACACCTTGAAGTATCGTTGATAAGGGGTAAGGATGGCATTCAGATCTGGTCAGGTGGGCGAGATGTTATTCATGACCAGCAAGAGCAAGTGCACCTTGCCTTGATTAAGCAGATGTTAACAGCGTTAAACAACAAAGCCCTTCGATTTAAAGATACGCAAGCCTTACACCAAAAAGCAGGTAACTTGGTCGCATTGCATACGCCAGCAGCCTATGATGATGCCATTAATCTACTGACAACCATCACTCAGTTTGATGATCAAGACAGTCAGGCATTTGCAGAATTATCCCAATTATACCTAGCAAAATATATCGGTGAGCAAGATAAGCAGGAATGGCTAACGCTGGCGAAGCAGAACCTATATCGATCACTTAGTATCGCGCCAGAATCTGTTGATGCGTTATTGGCGCTGGCGAAAATCCAAGTTAATGCGGGTGATTATAACCAAGCTCGCCAGTCAGCAGCCCAGGTTCTAGCGTCTGACCCCAATAATTTAAGGGCCAATCTGACCTTGGTCCGCTGCCATCTCGCAGAGCAAAAACTGTATCATGCTAAGCGGGTATTGCTGACGTTACAACAAGACTATAAAAAGGATCCAAGGGTTATTTTGCTCAATGCGTTAGTGGCTATTCAGATGGGCGATCAAGTCAATAAGCATTTAAGTCTGATAGATAAGCGATTAAACGAGCCAGAAGCCGTGCCAATGCCATACCACTATAGTGAAATGGCGATAACAACGGCCTTAATTGTCGGTGCAAATCAGTATGCATTAAGGTGGTCGCAAAGGCGTCTGCAACTAACACCCCAGTATCATGTCATACGCATTTTAAAAAGTTTGGCGCTGGTGGGCTTGGGAGAGCTATCTAAAGCTGAGCAGGAGCTTGTTAAAGTGGCACATCGTCCCATCACAGAAACTTATAACGCTTATCAAGCCCTGTATTTGGCCAATAATCAACATCACGACTTGCTAGCCTTGGTTGAACGCAGTACAGAGCAACTTGAACTATCGTATGAAATATCAACATTGAATCTGATCCATGGCATGGCCGCTATGTATGCAGGGGATTTCTCCACCGCTAGCGAATACGTAAGTGAGGGAATTAAACGTCAGAGTCAGTTTCAGCATCGCCGTTTACAGATGCCATTATACTATGGCAGTTTGGCCTATAGTTTAGTTCAACAAGGTAGACCAGTTGAAGCGGCAAAGTATCGTCAATTGGGTTTGCAGCAGATTAATGCCCTAGACAATGATGGGGTAAAATTGGCCAACCTTGAAGTGTTTCGCGCCCGATTATATGGGAACTACAACCCAAATATGGCCATCCACGCCTTAAGTAAGGCTATTAATGCAGGATATCAAGATGATGTTTATCTAGAGCAGGAGCTCACGCTTATTTCGCTGCACAATGAAAAGGAGTACAGCGCCTTATTGGCACAGGCGCGCCAAAACAAACAGCGAGCTAGCCTTCCTTCGGTAATCAGTCCTTAGCCACAGCGCCTGACCAATAAAGGCGCTATTTGCCAAGTAACTTGAGATCATCCAAACTGAGCCAGTCTACTTTTACATTGGCTTGTTCAAACATATCTTGGCTGACTTTGATTTTGTCACCCCAGCGCGATAAAAAGTCTTCGCTTTGCTCAGGGCAATGCACCACAGCTATGCCGGTTTGAATAATTTTGGCGGCGCAGTTAGGGCAAGGGAAATGGGTCACCCAAATTTCACAGCCCGCTAAATCTCGTTTGGCAAATAAAATGGCATTTTCTTCGGCGTGCAGGGTCTTCAGCAGCTTCATTTCACGGCTATCGGTTTCGGCACTGTCTGATATACCGTGGGGATAGCCATTGAATCCTAATGAAACAATACGATTATGCTCGGTAATGACAGCGCCAACTTGGGTTGAAGGATCTTTACTCCACGAGCTAACCAGCTCAGCCATTTGAAAAAAGCGTGCAGCCCATTTACCTATCATGTGATTTCCTTATTGGGGATAGATTGTTATTCAAAAATATGGCTATTTTTACTCAATTAACAGAAAGTTGCTAGTAGATCGTCGGTTCGAAATCGAATCAGGGGTACTAATATTGCCGGGACAGGGTATAGGATAAGCTAAGATGGTACTCGCGAGTAGATTTGAACTACCGACCTCCACCATGTCAAGGTGGCGCTCTAACCAACTGAGCTACGCGAGTATATAAAGAGAGGAGATGGTACTCGCGAGTAGATTTGAACTACCGACCTCCACCATGTCAAGGTGGCGCTCTAACCAACTGAGCTACGCGAGTATATTTCCTGCGTTATCCAAGCTACATAATTGCCATGTCTCTTGGAAACGAGCGCTAGTTTACCAAAGGCGAACACGCTGGCAAGTACTTTTTATTGCAAAATGTTTACTTGGTGATTGTTTGCACTGTTTTAGCTGATTTATCATCCAAATTCTCTCAAGTCACTGACAAGCCTCTGAGTTAGCGTGTTTTGACCGGCATAATTATGATTAATCTAACAGCGTTTGATGTATTTGTTATCTACAATTGATATTGTGTTAGAGACGCTCAATTAGCTCTAACTGTGTTTTGGTTTTATTAGGAGTGCTAGCATGAGTTGCAAACGTATTGTGTTTTTCTGTTTAGCTATGCTGGCTGGCTATCATGCCAATGCCTTGGCCAAAGATATTCGTCTAGCAGTCGGGCTGGCCTTACCACCATATTATCTAGCAGAGTCCAATTCTGGTTTAGAGTTAGAGATTATCGCTGCAGCACTGGCTGTTAACGGGCATACCTTAACACCGGTATTTGTCCCTTTTGCACGTGTTATTCCGTCTTTAGCCAATGGGTTTGCGGATGCCGCTGCACCGGCTAATGAAAGCTCACAATATCAAGGTGGCTACTATTCTGACTCTCATATCAGCTATGTGAATGTGGCGGTAAGTATGGCAAGCCAAGGGATTGAACTTGAAAATGTAAGTCAGCTATCAAAATACTCCATTGTAGCGTTTCAAAATGCGAGCCAATATTTACCTTTAGCGTATCAGCAGGCCGTTGCTGAGAATTCCCGTTACAGTGAAAAATCCCGCCAAGACTTACAGATCTCCATGCTAACCAGTGGGCGAGCAGAGGTGATAGTGTTGGATTTAAATATTTTTAGATACTACGCCAAAGAGCAAAATATCGATACTTCAGCCATGAAAGTGCATCGTATTTTTGACAGCGTCGCCTATAAGGTGTTGTTTAACGATATTAATTTGCGCAACGATTTTAATGTTGGCTTAGTTGAAATTCGTAATAACGGCCTTTATCAACGCATTATAGACCGCTATTTAGTTGCCGATATTGTTGATGCTACGTCATTCTTGCTGGCTAATTAGGCTGTTTCTCGGCTGTTTTGTTGGCGGCTAAATCAATAGACAGTTTATAGGCTAGGTAGTATTTATAATTGTTCGCGACGTATTGCACAGTTTCTCGGCCTGTTTCTAATGCCGCAGCAATTTCTACTTGGCCAAACCATACCGTATCATCTAGTCCCATCTCTTGTGCTCGTTTGAGCATTTTATTCAACTTATTTGGGCCTGCATTATAAGCCGCCCACAGCATAGCTTGATGGTTGTCAGGTGTTAAATTTTTATCCGCGAGGTAATGTTTATCGATCCAATGCATATAGCGCGCTGCAGCTCGGATGTTGCCTTCTAAGCTGCGATAGTCCTTCACCTGCATTTCCTTAGCTGTGGATGGGAGCACTTGCATGATACCAACGGCGCCGCGGTGGCTGACCAGCGTGTTGTTGAATTTTGACTCTTGGTAGGCTTGAGCAATCAGTGCGATAACGTCTAATTGGTTAGTTTCTGCCGCTTGCTGAAATGCGAGATAAATGGGATCACTTAAATCAGGCATAGCGGGGGCGGCTTTTGCCCACTTTATGTCCTTGTAGTAACGATTAAATAGGGTATTGCCTAACAGTGTGCCTTGCTGCGCATGTTTGCTGACAAACTGGGATAAAAATTGGTTTAACTCTGGATTATTTTGTCGTGTCGCCCAGCCAATATGGTTATTGACGCTAATGGGCTGCTCAGTATGGATCATAAGTTCAGGGAATACTTGTGTCCATAATTTGGCTTTGTAGTCATCGACTACCACTGCTTGGATCATATCTCCAGCCAGCATTTCAATGAGATCTTCTGATGTTAAATAGCGATTGGCTTCGATAATTTTGATAGCAGGCAGGTCTTGCTTAGCTAAAATCCGATTGATGGTATTGAGGTGTTCGGTATAACTGCTGTGTTGCAAAACGTGTATGGTAAGCCCAGCTAATTGCTCTAAGCGATTGATTGGTGCTATGGATTTATTTGTTACTAGCACTTCATTTACCTGGGTTAAGAGCGAATCAACAAAGCTGATTTGTTTTTGGCGATCAGAGGTATTTGATAAGAATGCAGCAATGAAGTCGCCTTTTCCTTCGTTCAGGGCTGGGATCAACTGTTCAAATGGCACAGGAATAAATTTGATCTTGGTTTTGTCGATTTCCTTTTTAATGCCTTGGTTTAGTTGGTTTTCAAGCTGTTGGAGTAATTCGGTTTGCAGCCCTAGGATGGTTCCTTTGCGGATAAAAAAATCGGTTTTGTTGTAGCTGACCAAGGCGCGCAGCACCCGTCGCTGTTTTATTTCTGTTAAATCACCGGTAAATGTTTGTTGGGCATAGTAAGGTAGGAAGGCATTTTGATTATTCGGCTCATTGCTAGCATTGGCTGGGTGCCAAGAGAGCAAGATAGCAAAAGAAAATAGGGCTAAAGCCAAGCGAGAACGGATCATGTTGCTTTCCTTATGAAAAAAAAAGCAGGCCGAAGCCTGCTTAACGTCGCTTATTTGCGTACATTAGCCAATGATGGCATTGAATGTTGCGCTTGGGCGCATTGCTGCAGAAGCTTTCGCAAAATCAGGTTGGAAGTAACCGCCTAGATCTGAAGGCTTGCCCGCTGTAGCAAGAATTTCAGCTAAGATAGTTTCTTCGTTTTCAGCCAGTGATTTAGCAATAGGCGCAAAGTGTGCTTGCAACGCAGCATCTTGAGTTTGTGCCGCTAGTGCTTGTGCCCAGTACAGCGCAAGGTAGAAATGGCTACCACGGTTGTCTAACTGGCCAGCTTTACGCATCGGCGACTTATTAGTGTCAAGTAGCTTACTGGTCGCTTGGTTTAACGCATCAGCAATTACAAGCGCTTTTGCATTGCCATTTTTGTGGCCAAGATCTTCAATTGACACGGCTAAGGCTAAGAACTCACCCAATGAATCCCAACGTAGGTGAGACTCTTGCTCAAACTGTTGTACGTGTTTAGGCGCTGAGCCGCCCGCACCGGTTTCGTATAAACCACCGCCTGCTAGTAGTGGTACGATAGATAGCATTTTCGCACTGGTGCCTAGCTCAAGAATTGGGAATAAATCCGTTAGGTAGTCACGTAGTACGTTACCTGTTACAGAAATTGTATCTTGGCCTGCTTTAACGCGATCTAGTGTGTAGGCAATCGCATCTTCTGGCGATAAGATCTTGATTTCTAGACCAGCAGTGTCGTGATCAGCTAGGTAAGTGTTAACTTTCTTGATTAGGTTAGCATCGTGAGCACGTGCCTCGTTTAACCAAAATACCGCAGGTGAGCCTGTTGCGCGAGCACGGTTAACGGCAAGCTTAACCCAATCTTTGATTGGCTCATCTTTAGCCTGACACATTCTCCAGATGTCGCCTTGCTCTACCGCATGCTCCATTAGGGTTTCGCCAGCTTGGTTCACAACACGGATGGTACCGTCGGTTGGTACTTCAAAAGTCTTGTCGTGTGAGCCGTATTCTTCTGCTTTTTGCGCCATGAGACCCACGTTTGATACGTTACCCATAGTAGTTGGGTCAAATGCACCATTATCTTTACAGAACTGGATAGTTTGCTGGTAGATACCTGCGTAACAACGATCTGGGATCATGGCTTTAGTATCGGCTAGCTTGCCATCAGGGCCCCACATTTGGCCTGAAGATCGAATAGCGGCAGGCATTGACGCATCGATGATCACATCACTTGGTACGTGTAAGTTGGTGATGCCTTTGTCAGAATCAACCATAGCAAGTGGTGGTTGTACAGCGTAAACGGCTGCAATGTCCGCTTCGATTTCAGCTTTTTTATCTGCAGGTAGGCTAGCAATTTTAGCCACTACATCGCCAAAACCGTTTTTGGTGTTCACGCCTAGCTCTTTGAATAGATCTGCGTGTTTTTCAAATACGTCTTTGAAGTAAACAGAAACCGCGTGGCCGAACATGATGGGGTCAGATACCTTCATCATGGTGGCTTTTAGGTGCAGAGAAAGTAGCACGCCAGATTCTTTTGCATCTTTGATTTCTTGCTCATAAAAAGCGCGCAGTGCTTTGGCACTCATGCGTGCGGAGTCAATCACTTCACCCGCTTGCAGTGGGGTAGATGCTTTAAGTACGGTTACGCTGCCGTCGTTGGCAACCAGTTCAATTTTAACATCATCGGCTTGTTCCATGATGACCGATTGCTCGCTGCCAAAGAAATCATCGCTTTGCATGTGAGCAACATGTGATTTAGAGTCTTTGCTCCAAACCCCCATTGAGTGTGGGTTTTTCTTTGCGTACTCTTTTACTGGTGCCGCTACACGGCGATCTGAGTTACCTTCACGTAGTACTGGGTTTACTGCACTACCTAGGATTTTCGCGTAACGCGCGGCAATTTCTTTTTCTTCTTCGTTAGCAGGGCTTGCTGGGTAATCCGGTAGGTCGTAGCCGTGTGCTTGTAGTTCTTTAATAGCAGCAACAAGCTGTGGCACTGATGCACTGATGTTAGGCAGTTTGATCATGTTAGCTTCTGGGGTTTTAGCTAACTCGCCTAGTTCGGTTAGGGCATCCGGTTGACGTTGTTGTTCTGTTAGTTTTTCAGGAAAGTTTGCAATGATGCGTCCTGCAAGAGAGATGTCTTTGGTCTCTACTTCAATCTCACCAGCTTCAGTGAATGCCTTCACGATGGGAAGGAAAGAGTAGGTCGCCAGTGCTGGCGCTTCGTCAGTAATGGTGTAGATAATTTTTGAAGTTGGTTTGGTCATGATATTCCTTCGTTCTCTGTCGAGCTGTTAGTCTTAAAGACAGGTCGCGGTGCACGAGTTGTTGTTCTTTTCTGCTTTTAATGCAGTTTTTCGAGTGCACGCTAATTGCTTTATATTGGATATTGTCGGCGCATTTTAGCAGTTTTAAGGGTTGATGTAATTAACCCTGAACTTGCAATTCTGAGGCTTGCCTTATGACAGACCTTGTTTGGTTGCAATGGAGGTAATGCAGTGGCACCGACCTTGCCTATAAGGCAAAAATGCCCACCGAATGTTAATGAAATTCATAAAAAAAGAAAGCAAAAAGTGACTAAAGTGAGCAGCAATCGGTGCAAATGCGGCCTAATTAACGTAATTTTCGCGCATATTTCTTCCTAATTACTTTATCTGTGGTGTTTTTTGGCTAATGTTAAATCTGTGTTAAAGGGATATTGCATTTTAATTTCCCTTGTTTAGTGTGTTAACAATAATTTGGTATTTTGAGATAAGGGTGATTTGTTATTTCTGACCAGAGCGGTAGAATCGCCGGCCACCTGATATCAACAAGATAATTAATAAAGGAATCATTATGGTCGTGAGTAAAACCTTTGCCAAGCGACTTGGTGCGCTCTCATTGGCATGTATTGCAGGACCAAGCTGGGCTGCTGGCTTTCAATTAAATTCACAATCAGCAACAGGCCTTGGCCGTGCGTTTGCCGGTGATGCGGTCATTGGCGACAATGCCTCAGTGATGGCGCGTAACGCGGCGGCCATGACTTTGTTCGATAAAACGACCATGTCTTTAGGTTTTATCGTTTTAGATACTGATATCAAGGTAAAAGATGCCAGCTATGTCAATGGCTTTGTACCCGGTCAAATCTTCCCTGCTAATTTTGGCGATGCTGGGGATACCTCGGTAGCGCCTAATTTGCATGTTATTGTCCCGATCAATTCAAATTGGGTTTGGGGTGTCAATGTCTACTCTAATTTTGGTACTAAAACCGAGTTTGATAGTGCTTACGTTGCACCTGAATTCGGCGGCAAAACCGACGTTAAAAGCTTTAACCTAGGTACTAGCCTAGCTTACCGTATTGATGAGCAATGGAGTTTAGGTGCGGGTTTAGATCTTGTTTACGGTAAAGGTAAAATGCACCGTGGCCTAAATACCCCGGCCGGGCAACAGACTATTTTAGACATCGATGCCGATGGCTTTGCGCTTGGTTTTAATTTGGGAGTGATGTTTGAGCTAAATCAGAACAACCGTTTTGGCTTATCTTACCGTTACAGCCCTAAACTTGAGGCTAAGGGGGATATTTTATACGCCGGGAATCAAACGTCTCCACTAGCTAAAAACGATAAGCTGCATATGCCATTGCCTGATATGATCGAGTTTTCTGGTTATCATCGTGTGAGCCCGCAATGGGCTGTGCACTACAGCGTGCAATGGATCGGTTGGGAAGAGTTTGATGTATTAAAATCCAGCGCTCACGGCGTGTTAAATCGTTATGAGTGGCAAGATGGTTTTCACTATTCTTTAGGCGCTACCTACGAATTAAACTCAAGCTGGACGCTACGTGCAGGTTACATGCACGACACCAGTGCACAAGATCAAATCACTTCGATCTCAGTGCCTGATTCGGATCGTAATTGGTTTTCAGCAGGTTTTAGCTATCACTTAAATGCCGACTCATCTATTGATGTGGGGGCGACTTATCTTATGGGTGAAGATGTCAATGTGACTGAGCAATCACCTTATTCAAAATTGGAAGGTAAAACCCGCGCAGATGCTGTGCTAGTGGGCGTGCAGTACAGCCGCTCATTTTAATTGGACACACCGAGATGCGTTTTATTGATGCTTCTCGGTGGTTTAATGGATGTGGCAGGTCAAGCTAGGCCTGCATTTTTGCTATTTATTCATCTGATGTTGTTGTTTCCTGCTCAACGTCAACCTCGTCCTGTGTTATTTCTGCCGCTTTTGCACGTTCAGCCTTTGAGATGTATTTGGGTTTATTGCTGTGTTGCAACTTAGCGTTTGCTCTTTTTTGCCTTTTCTTCAATTCTTGGTTGATTTTCTTCTTTCTGTTCATCAGATTGTTATCATATTGTTGTAATGTAGATAAGCATTATTGTAACTGACTCAAGCCCTCAGCATAAGGAGCAAACCGTGAATATATTGGTGATAGGAGCACTCGGTACGGTCGGACGCCATTTAGTGCCAAGGTTAATAGCAGCGGGGCATCACGTCAGTATCAGTTCACGCAGTGCAACTAAGCCTGTGCCTTGGCGCGATTTGCCGCATCAACGATTTACCGTTGATCTGCTTCAACCCGATTCCATTGCCGCTGCGTTACAGGATATCGACGTTGTTTACTATTTAATGCATGGCATGACAGATGGCCAACATTACACCCAAACCGAGCAACAAGCCGCTCATAATCTCGTCGCGGCAGTGCAGGGAACCAAGGTGAAACGCATTATCTACTTGGGCAGCTTGGTGTCGGGGAACCCCAAATCAGAGCACATGTTATCGCGAGTATCCACAGGCCATATCTTAGCGGGCTCTGCCATTCCGGTGACCGAAGTGCGAGCGGGTATCATCGTTGCGCCCGGCTCTGCCGCGTTTGAAGTGATGCGTGATGTGGTGGGCCATATTCCGATCTTTTTTGCTCCCAGCAGCGTGAAAAATTTAGCGCCACCTATCGCGCTAGATAATCTAATTTATTACCTTGTCGAGCTGATTAATCATCCTAGTTCGGCCGGACAGATATACGATGCCACAGGGCCTGAGTGGATCAGTTACAAGCATATGATGCAAATTATTGCGAAAAAGCTGTCCAAGTCTTGTCAAATTATTGCGATTAAGGGCTTACCGGTTAGCTGGACACAGCAAGTGCTGGGCATCATCACATCGGTGCCCAAGCCATTAGCAAAAGCCTTATTGGCTGGGCTTGATGAACCATTACAAGGCAGCGGTTTGCGGATCCAAACCTTGATACCACAAACACTATTAAGCTTTGAACAAGCGGTGGACGCTGTTTTAGCCACGGAGAAGATCCGCAGCTATCCGAAACGTTGGCAAGATGGTATCCCTGAGTTTCGCAATTTTTCGCCCTTACATGGATTTTATGCCAAGCGTGCAGCCCATTCTATTAGGATCAAGGCGCATCCAGCGAAAGTTTGGCAAGTGTTAAATCGACTAGGGGGCAAAGATAGGTATTTTTATGCTAACGCCTTGTGGGCTATGCGTGAATGGATAGACCAACTTGTAGGTGGCCATGGTCGTCTCCATGGGCGTGATAATACCGAACAATTTATTGTTGGTGAGCGGGTAGACTCGTGGCGGATCTTAAGTGTGATCCCTGAGCGGCTGTTGGTCATGAAATTTGGTATGAAGGCACCAGGTGGTGGAGGCATGCAACTTAGTATTACGCCCATCAATGAAACAGATAGTGCCCCCGAATGTAATTTAACCATTGAATTACTTTGGCATCCGGCTGGTTTTTGGGGCTTAGCTTATTGGTATTTCTTTGCGCCTTGGCATGCGTTATTACTTCATGGCATGGCCGATAAGATAGCGAGTCTTGCATTGCAATTAAATCACGCAGAGCATGAAACGGTACAACAAGGGGTATTGTAATTGCGAGGGGGCTGGTCGTTCACGTTTACGCTTGCGTGAGAGCGACCAGCAGTATTAGATATTAAAACGCTTGAGGGGCAAAACCTGTCACTTCTTTAATGCCAAGGTCGCGCCCTAAAGCGGTCATTGGATGGACGACAATCAAGCCCTTAACGGATTTTTTCAGTGCGCCCATATCGGCCTGCTCTTGCTTGGTCAATACGCGCTTAAACGGCATTTTTAAAACCGCACTGCCTTGATTACCAATTTCGTAGGTTTGTTTCCCTTTCAGAGTTTTGATTTTCTTCTCTGCTTTGGCAATTTCTAGTTTAAAGTGCTTGACCATCGCCGCATCATCACGCTCATACGCGGCGTTAAGTTTGTGCTTAAACTTATCAAGCTTGTTATTCCAATCTTGGATTTCTTTTTTAAAATTCATTAGGTTATCTCTTTAATACGCTTATTTGCGTGATTTATTTTTCTTTTGCTGCTGTTTGCTTAGCTCAAAGTCAAGTTCGTCAGGTGTGATCACTAAACCGTCTTCATCGGTTTTGGGAAAAACCACTATCGCTAATTGATCATCTTCTAATCCGGGAGTCCAACGAGCTTGCCAATCGGCTAATTTGATCGCTTTTGCTTCACAGTCTTGCCAATCGCCCGTCGCCCAAGCTTGTGCAAATTCTTGGTTTGGCCAAACGGGGACACAATCTTCATCCTCAGTATTTAGCATCACACAGCCATGTTGGTCGGTTAATATCCACAGTTGTTGCTCTTTTACGGCTTCTCTAATGAGGTACTGGTAACGCTGCTCGGCGTCATAGCCTTCAATTACGGCAATTTGGCTTGAGTCTAAAGACATCTTGGGTTCCTGTAGTAGTAGTGAGGTGCTTATTAGCTAACTCGAATTAAATTATAGCAACAACAATATGATTATTGGGCAAATTGCTCGGCCAAATAGGCGTTAATATCGGATGATTCATACATCCAAACTGTTTCGAGTTCACCTTGCGCGTTGTACTTATCTATGCGTAAGCAAGGTACCTTCACGCGACCGCCACCCGCTTGCAGGTCTGCCTGATGCTGTAAATCATTTTTGGCATCACGGTATTCTATGTTTAGACCTAAACGCTTTATCTGGCGTCTAACTTTGACGCAAAAAGGGCAAGCTTGAAACTGATATAAAGCGTAATGCTGAGTTTGTTTATCAACTTGTTGCTGTTGTTCAGCGCTGCGTTTAAGGCTTTTAGGCGGGGTCAGGGCATTGACCAATAATATAATGCGGCCTAATAGCCAACGGATTAACTTCATCAACGACTTCCTAATTATGCTGATTTGATTCGCGGCTATGATAACAAAGAAAGCGTTGCGGCAGAAGCAAGGGAAGCGCTTAGCTGCGGTGAATTTAATCCAACTGCTGAAAGGATCCGTAAAGTCGGGGAGGATGAACGTAAATGTAAGGTTTAGATATTAGTATTTCATTTAATCATATTGCGAAATCGTTTGGATCTGAGTCTGTCTCTGTTGTTTGGCTCAAACGCGACTTAAGATTGCAAGATCACGAGCCTTTGTTTGAAGCCGCTCGGTCAGGAGGACGGGTTTTACTTATTTATTGTTTTGAACCTATGCAGTTGACCGATGAACATTATCGTCTTCGTCATTGGCGGTTTGTGTTGCAATCATTGCAAGACATGGCGGTTCGATTGCCTAATAAATCAATATTGTGTAGCCAAGCCAGTGCACTAGAAACGTTCACCCAGTTACACAGATTAACGCCTCTTACTGCAATATTTTCTCATCAAGAAGTGGGCTTAGAAAACACTTTTCGCCGAGATCAAGCGATGGCTGCTTGGTTTAAACGCAATAACATCAGTTGGCATGAGACACCCTATGCGGCTGTAATGCGTGGTTTGAACCATCGTTCGGATTGGCAAAATAATTGGCATAAAGTCATGCGCGCAGAGCAAAAAAATTGTGATTTGGCTAAGGTCGACTGGCATATTTTGTCTGATCAGCAGCTTACTCAACTTGGTTTGATGCCCCCTAGTTCTATGCACATCACTCAGCTGGATGAGAAAGTTAGCCAAGTTACACCTTACCAGCATAGATATGATGATTTGCAGGGACACTTTCAACAAGGTGGTGAGAGCTTTGCGCAGCAGACGTTAAGTAGTTTTTTTACCGAGCGGGGTAAGCCTTATTATTACTCTTTGTCTAGCCCCAATACGAGTCAGGCTCATTGCTCTCGGTTATCAGCATACTTAGCATGGGGTAACTTAAGTTTACGGCAAGTTTATCAGATGACGCTGGCTCATTGGCAACAACCGGGGTGGCGAAAAAGCCTGATTGCATTTAGCGCTCGTCTGCATTGGCATTGTCACTTTATTCAAAAGTTTGAAAGTCAGCACGAGATCGAGTTTATGCCGATGAACTCGGGTTATCAGGCGATGCCTTCAACCACAGGCGAGCTTGCCATAAAACGCTTAAAGGCATGGCAACAAGGACAGACTGGGATCCCTATGGTGGATGCTTGTATGCGCTGTTTGTTGGCGACGGGTTACATCAATTTTCGAATGCGGGCGATGCTAGTTAGCTTTTTGTGTCATCACCTAGATCTAGATTGGCGTTTGGGCGTGAAGCATCTAGCCAGTGTATTTTTGGATTTTGAGCCAGGGATCCATTACCGCCAATTTCAAATGCAAGCCGGAATAACCGGTATCAACACCATTAGAATTTATAATCCGGTTAAACAGGGGATAGAGCAAGATCCTGAGGGAGAATTTGTAAGGCGTTGGTGTCCAGAGCTAGCTCAGTTGCCCAACGAAGTCGTTCATTCTCCTTGGCAAATGGCACCGATGGAGCAACTTTTTTACCAAGTTGAGTTAGGCATGGACTATCCATTTCCCCTTGTAGATATCAAGCAAAGCTATCAATTTGCCCAAGCCAAATTATGGCACTGGCGTGATAGGCCGCAGGTGAAGCGCCAAGTGGCTCACATCTTGGCGCGCCATGTTCAACCTAAAGCTAATAAGACCAAGCCAAAACCACGTAATTAACCACTTAACCACTTGAGAAAGTAGCCACTAGAGAAAGCTGATGAAAATGATGCAAAAATCTCAGTTGCCAACAAAGATTTGCTGCGTTTGCCAGCGACCGTTTAGTTGGCGTAAAAAATGGCAACGGGATTGGCAACATGTGAAGCATTGCTCGGAGCGTTGTCGTCGAAGCAAACCTAATGAGCCTTAGTTTAATGCTCCTTTTACCTTGTATATTATGCTTTTATATTGTTGAAGGGCTTGATTATAGTTAGGATACAAATTGGTTATCTTTCTGGAGTGACAAAATAATGAGCCATTCACTTGATGATTTTGAGGTTAAACTGCCAATCTCGCCAGAGTTATTCGCCTTTCAAACCGAAGTGAAAGAAAAATTGTACGACTTTAACCACGCTAGACCGTCACAGCATGAGCTTAAAAGTAATATTTTGTCTTCACTGTTAGGTAGCCATAATGGGGCAAATATTGTGCCGCCATTTTACTGTGATATGGGGAAGAACATTCATTTTGCTGAAGGTGGTTTCTTAAATGCAGGGGTGAAAATTCTCGATATTGCGCCTGTGCATTTTGGCCGTTATGTGCAAGTTGGGCCTAATGCGGTTATCAGTACTGCGGGTCACCCACTGGACATGGCCGACCGCGTGCTACCTTTTGCTACAGGTAACCCTATCACGATAGGCGATAGTGTTTGGCTTGGCGCTGGGGTGATAGTGTTAGGCGGCGTAACCATAGGTGCAAGAAGCGTAATTGGAGCCGGAAGTGTGGTAACCAAAGACATTCCTGAAGATTGCTTGGCGGTGGGGTCACCTTGTAAGGTGATTCGTAAAATTGAACACGGTGAAATACCCAGTGAGGCCGAGCTAATCGAAATGTGGCGACCTATGTTTGAGCTAAAAGAAGGCTTAAGTTCAAACAAGGATTGATCTGATTATTGTTCCTGCTGCTTAACTAGCTCAGCCATGGGCTAGTCTCACCTTACATTTTCATACAATTAATGACAAAAACGCGACAGATCCATCTCGTGCCAGACGTTAAGCTGAAGTCAGTTTAACAATGGAGAGAAGTTATGAAATGTCGATTCGTATTTTTTGCTGTTATTTGTGTCATCATTATTTCTTGTGTTGGCTGTTCGTATAATCGAGAGCCCGTAGTGGATATGGCGCAAGTTGACCCCGCGCAATATCAGGCTGATCGCCAGTATTGCGAAGACTACGCTGAGCAATTAGACAAGCATGAATATGCCAAAACCGAGGCCATTAATGGGGCTGCGTCTGGTGCACTCGTGGGCACCGTTGCTGGTGCAGTGGAAGATGGATGGTCTGGTGCTTTAGTCGGCGCGGTTGTTGGGACTGCCGCTGGTGCTGGGGTCGGCGCAATTTCAGGGGCTAATGACGCGACGGGCAAGCAAGCTGTGGTGCTGCGTAACTGCTTATCCGAGAAAGGCTATAAAGTTTATGATAAAGAATAATAACGCTTCGTAATGGGTTGAGCTTTCAAACTATATTTGGGCTCTGACGTACGTGATTGAACCGAGCTTAAATTTTTTGCTTGTGGCAACCCCTATTTTTCATAATGGGATCTGTCGCAAGCTTGAGCAGGCGCAATTTGATGCCTGTGGTTGATGCTTTATAATACGCGGCTAATTTAAAGCACAAGCCGAAACGGAAGGTTCGGCATTATTGTGTGAGTTTCCTGCACCGCCAATGGAATAAAGTAGTAATGAAGTTAGCTAAACGTCAAGCACGAGCCAAAAATAAAAAACAAAAATATAATCAGCAAAAAGCCCTAAAGGCCCAGCAACTAGCTGCCCGCAAGCTTAACGCAAATCGCCCAGTTACCACATCGCCAGCCGTGGTTAAGACCTCGACTCCTAAGGTGGAAGAGCAGGTAACAAACCAGCCTGTAACAGCACAGAGCAGCGAAGAAAAACAGCAAGAAGCCGTTAAAGCAAGCGATATCTCGGCGGATAAAGCCATCATCAATACAGCAGCCTTCACCGTAACACATCCTATTGAAACCATCACAGCGATTGAAAAAGCCATTGCAAAAGATGAATTTACGCCTACCTTATTGGGTAAGCTTTTTGATGTTGGCGCAGTCAATATCAATAACATGCTAGAAAAGCTTGGTCTGCAAGAGGCAAAAGAAACCGGCAAGTCTCGCGCTGTTAGCACTAAGGGTGAAGCTTACCTTGCTAAGGCAAAAGCCGCCGGACTAACGTGGAAGTTTGCGGTAGTTGAGCAGCTGGCTAGCCTAGATGATCTCATGCTGGATCAGCAGCTATGTAATCAAGAGTACCGTCGGTTTGCTTTAGCGCAATAAATTTAAGTTTGGCCTACTAGATTAGACTCAGTAGGCCATCTTCCTCACAAATCCTTGCCTTTAGCTATCGCGTTTCACACGCTTACCACCCGCATTTTAAGTTCATGTAATTGGTACAACGGCTGCATTTTTGCCTGTTAGTGGCTTATATTTGTCTATTTAACACATTAGGGCTATAATAAGTGCAAAACCGACAGGGTGGAGGGAGTATGTCAGCAGTACAACAAACCGTCGCAACGCCAGAGCAAGTGTTAGCCAAAGCCTTGTTGAATGTGGGCGAACAGCTAGCCTTAAACAAAACCGAGCTCGCAGCCGTGATCGGCATACATCGCACGGGCTTGAGCCGATTGACTTCACTTGATCCTAAATCGAAACAAGGTGAGCTGGCATTACTGTTGATCCGATTGGCGCGGGCACTTTATGCCTCTACCGGTGGTGATAAACAGTGGATGCGCCATTTTATGCAAAGCCATAACAAGATCACGCGCGGCGTGCCCAAAGAGCAAATCAAATCGATTCAAGGTTTGATGACGGTCTTGCGCTACCTTGATGGTATTCGAGGCAAACTTTAATGCTTTGGCAACGTTGTCGGGGTGAGCAGGCCATTACCCCTGTCAGTGGCGTGTTATATCGACTGGTTGAAAGCCAAGAGCAAGTGGCGACCTTATCGCTGGTTGATAACCTTGACGAGCAAGCCATGCTGGAAGATTTACTTGAGCAAGCCAAACCTGAGTATCCCAGTGAGGAGCTCGCCCAAAGCGAGCTGCATTATTTACTCAAAACCCCGTTTCGTTACCCACCACTGCAATGGGGCTCGCGTTTTGGCCAAACACATGAGCCGAGTATTTTTTACGGCGGAGCCACAGAGCAGGCGACCCTGATTGAGTCGGCATATTATCGATTTGTGTTTTGGCATGCCATGGAAGCGCCGCCAATCAAAGACAAACTGCGCACCGAGCATACGTTATTTACGGTAGGTTACCAAAGCGAGCAAGGCATTAAGTTACATCAAGCCCCCTTTGCTGGGCACGCTGAGCTACTTGATCCAACCGATTACCGCGTTTGTCAGCAATTAGGGGCGGCGATGCGCGAAGCTGGCGTAATGGCATTTGAATATCACTCGGCCAGAAGCAAAAACGGGGATATTTGTGTTGGCTTATTTGAGCCGCAAGCCTTGTGTCAGCGTCAGCCTCTGGCCACTTATGGCATTTTGTGTGAGGTTGATGCCAATACCGTCGCGTTTAAACTACTTTACCAAAACCAAGTGATGCGTTTTGATATTAGCGACTTTTTAATTGACGGTGAGTTGCCGTTTCCAGCCTAATTTATCGGCATGTTAGCAGCACATTGATAACATAAAACTGGGATAACAGAAAATTTCCACCATTAACATTGAGGGAACACATGGAGCCTGCCGTCAAAGCACATTTTGCAACCTATCCCAATCAAGTACAATCGCGCCTATTAGATTTGCGCGCCCTAATCTTTGAGCTTGGCGCACAACTCACATCGGATAAGGTTGAAGAGAGTTTAAAGTGGGGGGAGCCTAGTTATCGAGTCAAATCGGGTAGCCCTGTCAGAATAGATTGGAAGCCGAAATCGCCTGAGCACTATTACCTGTTTTTTCATTGCCAAACTAAGCTCGTTGATACCTTTCGCGAGCTTTATCACGAGCAATTATGCTTTGAAGGAAATCGAGCAATCAAATTATCCTTGGATCAGCCACTGCCCGAGACTGCCATTCGACATTGTTTAACCTTGGCACTGACTTATCAGCAGCGCAAACACTTACCCTTGCTTGGCGCAGTTGCTCAAGTATGATCACTTGATCCCGTAAAAGGCATGCAATGTGATTGCCAGTTCAAACCCTAAAGAGAAGCCCAAATGACTGATTTTGCCAAATTAATCGCCATCGCCAAGCGTAAAGCCGAATTTGATAAGGACAATACTTGGTACGCTGGCGCATCCACCTATTTATCTGAGATTAAAAAAGAAGTGGACGAAGTCATCGAAGAAATTCCAAACAAGCGAATTTGTTATCTCGAGGAAGAGCTTGGCGATGTACTGTGGGATTACTTTAATGTGGTGCTCTCTCTTGAAAAAGAGCAGGGGGTCAAGCTTGATTCAATAATCAATCGAGCCTGCCGCAAATATGACGAGAGAGTAACGGCTATCGAAAATGGCATTTCGTGGGATGAGGTTAAAAATAAGCAAAAACAGTTGCTTGAGCAAGAACAAGCGAAACTTGAACAGCTAAAATAAAGCAACAATTTACCCTAAAATCGCTTTAAATCAGCTCCTTTAGGGTAAATGAATTAGCTTACATGCCGTTGCTATCTGTCTAGAGAACGCAGTCTAGAGAACGGTTATTACGTCTTGTGCTGCTAAACGAGATTTAGGTAGCTTAGCATTGTAATCTTCCTCAGGGTGATGATAGCCCATAGCCAAAGCCACTTCACAAACATAGCCAGCTAACTCATCTTTGAATATTTCGCCGATCAATTCGCTATCAACGCCTTCCATACAAGTAGAATCTATGCCTAAGCGAGCAAGGGTATGAAGGGTGTTACCCAACGCCAAATACGCCTGTGCCTTAGTCCAAGGCCCCGTGTTACCCTGTTCATCAGTGTTTAACGTAGCAAAGGAAAAACTGCCAAAGGCTTTTTCTCTGTCTTCTGGTTTAGTGCGGCCATCAGCAATGCCCTTATCAACTACCTTGGCGTAATCATCTCGGTTGTATTTAGGGTTGTGGGCAAACAGCACTATGTGTGATGCAGCCTTGATATGAGGTTGATTAAATCGAAATTTATTTGCAAAAGTATCATGCATGCGCTGTTTAGCCGCATCACTTTCAATCACAATAAACTTCCATGGCTGTGAATTAATCGAGGACGACGATAAGCGCATGGCTTCATATATCACCGCTAGATCTTCAGCTGGAATACGTTTAGTAGGGTCGTAGCGTTTAGACGTGTAACGCTTATTTAAATCAACGAGAATTGGGTGCATAGTTTTTTCCATCTTATTTCGGTGTACCAGCAAATTTGAGGTAAGTGAAAGAGGGTGGTTGCCAATATTGCTAATTAGCCTTTTGGTATCATCTTCATGTTAGCTTGCCCTGTCAAATAATTGCAGTGATGAATTGGAAGATGATTAGAAAGTAACGATAAACTAATCCCAAGAATATGATCAGTGAATTAAGAACAACAAATTTATTGTGCCTTTAAATATGTACTAAGATGCTTGAATGGTTAATCCCCCAAACGCTGTAATACCTGAACATTAACTATTTACTTTGTTGAAAAATGACAAGTATCTGCTTGTAGCTAAGCTTGCTGTAGCGCGTATGGTTTAACCTCTACTGCTGCTTGCCTTGAATTATTTCAACTATTTTCATTTTTTTTCGCAAAATTCAGGGTTCTAAAGTTAGATTTATGGAGTTCTCTTGCGGAACTAAATTCAGAGGACTAATAATGGAAAGGAACAACATGTTACAAGCTGCTCAGCTGATTAACTCGGCTAAATGCATCATCATCGCTGCCGGTGCTGGCATGGGGATTGACTCTGGTTTGCCGGATTTTCGTGGCAATAAAGGGTTCTGGCGCTGCTATCCTGAGCTTGAGTCAGAGCAACTGTCTTTTAGTGATATAGCCAGTGGGACGGCTTTTATAGAGCATCCGAACAAGGCTTGGCAGTTTTATGGTCATCGCTACAGCTTATATAAAAATACCAATCCACATCATGGGTTTAAGATTTTGCTGAATTGGATTAGCGATCTTAACAAAGACTACTACGTTTATACTACTAACGTAGACGGGCACTTCCAAAAAGCCGGGTTTGATGCCGATAAAATAATGGAAGTGCATGGCAGCATTAATTATTGGCAATGCTCCCTTGCTTGCAATGATAGCTTGCTCGAAGTTGATGAGCCTCATTATGACTTTTCAACTTTGCCACAGTGCCCATGTTGTCAGCGTTACCTGCGGCCGAACATCAAAATGTTCAATGATCCGTATTGGTTATCACAACGAACATTTGCACAAAAATCGGGCTATCGCCGTTTACTCATGCGTTATCAGGCAGATGAGATAGTCGTGATTGAGATTGGTGCTGGCCAACATATCCCAACCATCCGCAGAGAGGTTGAGGTACTTGGTTCACCCGTTATTAGGATCAACCCAGAGTTGGGCCCTTTACCAAGAGGCTATATTGCTATCGAGCAAGGCGCGCTCGAGGCCCTTTGCGCCATAGATAGCGCATTGTCATTACCTAAGGAGAACAAACCATGCCTATGCTAATTGATTACATAGAAGATATTGCTGTTGCCAAACAGCGGGATGTTGTTTGGATTTCATTTATCAAGCCAGACATGTGGTCTGAAAGAGTCGACTTTGACTACCAAAACAGCCCAATACGCAGCCAAATAATGAACTGGTTAACGGCGAACGAATACCATTATTACGAATGCGGAGATTATGAATGCCTCAACCTCTCATTGCCGTATCGCGGCTCGCTGTATATTGATATTGCCATGGATCAAACCGATCCCGCTTATAACAAACTGCTTGCCTATTTGGAGTACCCCGATGGTATTTGCCGATTCGAAGGCGTTTATTTTATGTATATCCCGTTGGATAAGGCGCAAGAGCGTGTCGAAAAGAAACGCGCGTTTCAAGCCGAGCTTTACGAAGGTTGGGAAGACGATTAAAGCAATTAAAGGGTAGGAGATATTTTATGTGTGGATATTGTATCGAATCAGGCATTGTTCTGGATTATGTTGCAAGCCAGAGGCTATCTAATAAGTTAGCGCATGATGCATTTATCATGGATAGCTGCGGACTAGACAACTATCTTCAGGAGGCGATAAATTTTCCCGAAGTGATTGATGAAATTAAACAATTTGGAAACTTCCCAAGCACAGTTACGATTGCACTTTGTCGCATGATGGAAGACTTAATAAACCAAGGATATAGCGATCTCTATCATGATCTTGCCACCCGCTATGGTGAAGATGTCATCAATGAGGCCCTAGCAAGGTTGAAAACCCATTGCCCCAATGAGTATTTCAAGCCCCTTTGCGAGCGCGAATTGTATCTCAATCAAGCTAACTGGGAGCATTATCTGAGTAATGTTGACCCGCTTGTTGAAGAGGCTGAAAGATCGCTCAATGCCTACCTTGATAGCTGGATTAAGCTTGAGAGCGCAACTCGTGCGGACTTGGAGCGTTTTTATAACTCATTTCCACAGGTCTTTTTTGCCTATTCAATCATCAAACGGTATAACAGTGACGCTGACATAGTGCGAAAGATAGCGTTAGCAAATTCCCTCAAGGAGCCAGACTTCAGTGGCTATGATTTGTGGCTACAAAGGAAAGCCTTTGTGGCCTGTGTACAAACTGACGGCGTTGAGTTTGTAATGGAAAACTGTGCGGATATCCGACTTGAGCTGGTTTATTATGCTTTGCTAAAAGATGCCTTTGCTAGCCAAGATCGGGAGCTGCTCAAAAAGCACCTATTGTCACATCAATACTTGGAGAGCATGCTAGACCCCGATGCGGTGGTTGAGTTGATAAATAACCTGTAACAGCATGCTTACGCTTCGTTAAAAATGGTCTCTTACATCCTTTATGAACCCATACCGTGGCAAAAATCAATTACATAAGCGTGAGGCTCGCTATATTGGTTGGACGAAAAGCTAAAACGCTTTTGCCCCAAAATGAGTTTGGGGTAAGCAGAAATAGTCCTGTATAGGCATCAGCCAAATAATCAAGCAAGGTGTCAGTGAACGTCTCACCCTTGCCTGTGGTATCACTGAAGGACATTTGGATTACTATTCATTACAGAAGATGAACCGCCTATTGCACATCTTCTCAATCGAGAGTGCATGATGGGTGCTTTGGGGGCTGGAAGGTAGAGACCTCAGGCTACCGATTAGGTGCGTAGCCAAAGTTGGTAAAAGTCCGTTACATCGTGCTTGGGATTCTTACGCACGAACTCCCAGCCATGGCGCTTGTAGAATGTGAGAGCCGATGGTTAGTTCGGCTGACCGAAAGTACAGCACGTAAACAACCCGCTTTACTCAAAGTGGTTACAATATAATCCTGCACTTTTGGGGCGAGTCCTGATCCACGAAAATTCGGCTTTAAGTAAATGAGATGCACATAGCCAGTCTCCGGCTCGAGTTAAAAGCTACGAAACTCTAACTGCCCTGCAAATTGACCATCCACAAATATATGGATATAGAACCATCCTGAGGTGCCTAACCGATCTAAGACTCGTGGCGTGATGTCGGAGTCGTGGTTAGTGCAGCAAAGTGATGGCAGCGTTAGTTTTAGGTATCGTGATTATGCAGATAATCAACGAGATAAAATCATGACCTTGCCGCTTGAGGTGTTTATCCAGCGTTATTTACTGCATGTGTTACCAAGAGGGTTTATGCGGGTGCGTCATTTTGGTTTTTTAGCGAGCGCCTGCCGCCAGCGTAAGTTGGCGCTGATAAGAAAACAACAAGGGATAGCACAACTGGAGCAGAAAGAATCTGAAGAGGAAAAGGTGGTGAATTGGCCTTGTTCGGCGTGTCAACAGGGGGTGTTGAGGTTGAGTCATGTGGGGTTAGAGCCAATAGTACAAACAGGGGAAATTGAAGGCGCAGAGCGAACGGGATATCAACCGATAAGGTTGCTGATTAATCAATATGTTACTCTATGAAATAAAAAGGAGATAGACGGTTAATTTAAATAAAGTTAGCTTGTCAAAAGACGATAACTTGGTTTAAATGAAAGGATTAAAACGTCATCAATGCCAACAAGGAATGTGGAATATCATGCTACAAACACCTTGCCCGATGGTCAAACAAGGGGCACATCCAAAAGCAAATTCCTATAGCATAAATGACACCAACCTGATACCACAGCTCGGGTATCGGCTCAGTCCAACAAGGGATTTATACGCACACAGTGCGTATAAATACTAAAGCGTTCTATTTTTCGAGGCACTGAATGAACAAGGATGAAATCCCCAAAATTGCAAAAGATGCCCTTTCAGAAGTTTTAAGTGAGTCTGGAAGTATTCTGTATAGCAGCCACGAAACACTAAAATCTGGTGATGTGTATTTACTTGGTTTTAATCCTGGTGGCGCTGGCGGAAATCCTGTAGAGCAAAGCATAAACTCCATGCTCACAAATACAGATAATTCCTACCTTGATGAAAGCTGGGAAAATCATAACGGTGCATGGGCTAACGGTGAAGCTCCTCTTCAAAAAAGAATTCAGTGGGTTCTTGAGAACCTTGGATTAAATACAAGAGATGCGTGTGCAAGCAATCTAATTTTCCTTCAAAGTCGGAAGGCAAGTGACATAAGCTTTTCGCTCGCAAAAAAGTGTTGGCCTGTCCATGAAGCAATACTGAGCATTATCAAACCAAAACTTATAATCACTTTTGGTAACTCCAAAGTTTCTCCCTATGGTTATTTACACACTATGCTCGGTGGAGACGAGGAGCATTTTCCATCAGGTCACGGAAATTGGTCGCTCAAGGGGTTTAATTGTGAAATTAATGGCCGCTCCGTATATGTTGCAGGCCTACCACATTTAAGCCGCTACTCACCAATAGGCAAAGAAGAGGTCGTTGAGTGGCTATCAAAACAAATATAACAAGTTGCTCAAGCATCGTTCCGGCCAAAAAAACGGCCTCCACTGGACGCGCGCTGCTTAGCAAAGCGTTAGCTTTTTGGTTGAATTATGAGGACTAAATAGTGTTCAAACGTTTTGTCGTTGGGCATATCAACAAACAGTCGGGAGTGAATCAAGGAATCTTAGGCGTGGCTTATCGTATCAGTCGAGAAAGGCAGGCTGAAGGAACCAGCATAGTTGACCTTGATACACATCTAGAATGGTTGATGAGTTCTTTTCCAATTCCTGATGTTTTTGATAATCCAGAAAGTTTAAAAGGTGTCTGTTGGTTTAAGGATACAGCGGTTGAAATTCTTGCTCACGTAGTAGCCATAATTCCTTATGTAGAACAAAGTGGCTTCATAGTTACGGAGTTAATATCTGATCGACCTGGTCTAGTGATATATGAAGATGACTTCCAGATCGTCGCTATCCCAAACGAGCACCAGAGCTTAAAGCTAACAAGTGTAGTGGGCAATAGAAATTGGCCACAGGCTTAGAGCTTATCCATACTTTGGGTAATATGAAATGCCGTGATTAGAGCAAAAGTCCTAACACGCAAATGTCAAAAATGATTTTGAGATTGTTCCAACTACATTGTCATTTCCATCGTTTGGTTGGTCGCACCACACCTAAATACGCTCAAAATTTAGCTTGCTTCTCGTGATAGGAAACCTCAAGAAGATACATAAGACACTAAAGAGCGGCACGCTGTGCTTTTGTTGGGTGATTAAAAACTATTGGGGGATTCTGCAGGGGCTATGTTACCCGTTTCGGGTTCTTTAGTCTGGTCCTAGTCAAAACTGCTTATGTGAAAAGTTACTGATCTTGTATGTAATGGTGAAGGCTACTGTTAGAACAAGCTAGTTATGTAGGTGATTAAATTAGGGAATAAAAATGAGGGGAATTTGGGTGGTAACCCTAAAGCCACATCCCGGCACTTGAGTCATCCGCTGCGGTTGCTACCTTCCGGTCCTGGCCGAGTTCACGGAGTATCAATGCGAGAGGACCCTAGGGTCACCATAGATACATTGCTTTCGCAACGGTGCGCATTATTGCCTATGGGCTGAGTGATTTCAATATTTATTCTTACATTTTTGTTCAACCGCCTAAAGATGCGCCACTTTGCTTTGCATTTAACCTATTTGGTTCAGAAGAATAAAAATTTAGTGGCAACTAGGCTCAGTAATAATGCAAATAAGCGCTTCATCAATAATGGCGGTAACTGATGCGCTAATTTTGCCCCGAGTTTAGCAAATAGGGCACTGGTGAGTATGATGCCAAGCCAAGCCGGTAAATAAACATAGCCTAAGCTGTAACTGGGTAAGTTAGGAGTATCCAAACCTGCATAAATATGGCCTAAGGTTCCTGCAATGGCGATGGGTAAACCCAGCGCGGCTGAGGTAGCAATCGCGTTGGCGATGGGCACGCTACAGTAAGAAAAATAAGGCACAGACAACGAACCGCCGCCGATGCCAAAAAGGGATGATAATGCGCCAATAATTGTACCCGCCAAGGTTTGGCCTGTTGCATTGGGTAAATTGCGTGCTGCTTTAGGTTTAAGGTTAAGCCCCATTTGCAAAGCAACCAACAATGAAAACACGCCGATCAGCTTTTTAAATTGCTCACCAGAAACAAAATCGGCCGCTGCTGCGCCTAGCCAAGTACCGATAATAATGCCTATGGTCATTTGTTTTACCACAGGCCAATTAATCGCCTTGAGTTTGTGATGAGTGAGCACTGAGCTGCTAGAGGTGACTATGATGGTAGCAAGGGATGTTCCCACGGCCATGTGAACTAAAATGCTGGTGGGCATATCCAATAGACCAAAGGCAAATATCAGCACTGGCACTATGATAATACCGCCGCCTAGACCAAATAAGCCGGCAATCAGACCCGCGACAGCGCCGAGTAGGGGGTAAATTAAGATATCCATAGAAATTGGTCTGTAAGAAAAACACCAGCTTAACACTTGTTATTAACTGGCAACAACACAAAGTGCAGATCCTGGGTTATGAGATTAGCTAGACGACAATGCATGCCGTAAAGCACGCATTATCACCTTGTCTTGAAGGGGGTTAATTGGTCAAATTTGCACTAAAGCGAGATAATGCCAGTTGCGATAAAGTAGAGGGCGGTGATCGCCATCGCTATCAATAATCCGGCAAAGGCCCGCTCTGACTTACTCGGTAAAAAGGCTTGGCCGGTTTCACGGCAAGCTTGGCGGTAAACCCAAATGCCAGGAGCATAAAGCAGGGCACAAAGTAGCAGTGAGTCTAAGCCTGCGGCATAGACCAGCCAAACACTGTATAGGGTGGCGATAAATGCAATGCCTTTATTACCGATTGGATTGTGCTTGCAATAACCACTTTTTAGCGCGTAGGCCGCGGCCAATAGGTAAGGTAATAATACCGCTGAGGTTGCAATATACACCAAGGCAAGATATGTGCTTTCTTGTACTAAGGTGGTGATCAAGAACAATTGCACCAAAATGGTCGACATCCACAGTGAGAAAGACGCCGAACCATGTTTGTTCTCTTGCGCAAAGCGTTTTGGAAATAAGCCCGATTTAGCTGCGATAAAGGGAGCTTCTGCTGACACCACAGTCCAACTTAATAATGCACCTGAAACCGATATCACTAAACCAGCACTAACAAATTTTGCACCCCAAGGTCCGAGTATATGCGCCAGAATTTGGCCCATAGAGGGGTTATGCAGTGCGGCGATTTCTGGTTGTGTCATTACCCCAAAGGTGAATAACGTAACCATGATGTATAAACAAAGGGCACATAACAGTGCAATGATGGTGGCTTTGCCGACGTCACTGCGAAGTTTAGCGCGCGCAGACACAATAACGGCACCTTCTATACCAATGAATACCCATAGGGTGACCATCATTGACGATTTAACTTGGTCTAACACACTACCCAGCGCGGGTGCTTGTTGACCCCAAAAGTCAAAGCTAAATTTATCCCACTCACTGGCCAATATGACAGCAACAATAAACACTAAGATAGGTAATAACTTGGCGATGGTGGCAACAATATTAACGGCGGCCGCTAGTTGTACGCCGCGTAGCACTAAAAAATGCATGGTCCAGATTAAGATAGACGCCCCCAAAATGGCGGCTGCGGTGTTGCCTTCACCAAACAATTGCCAATCTGCGGTGTCAGTAAAAATGCTTAAGGCACCAAAAAACACCACCGCATAAGATACGTTTGCCAACAAATTACATATCCAGTAACCCCAAGCGGAGTTAAAGCCCATAAAGTGACCAAATCCGGCCTTGGCATAGTCAAATAATCCGGCATCCAGCTCGGGACGTTTACGTGCCAATTGATGAAACACCAAGACAAGGGCACCCATGCCAATTGCAGTGATGATCCAAGCAATGAATACCGCACCAGCGGAGGCGTTAGCGGCAATATTCTGCGGTAGACTAAAAATGCCTGCCCCTATCATGGTACTAATGACAAGTGCAACTAATGAAGGTAGTCCGAGTTGTTTTTGCAAAGCATGCCTCTTGGTGAATAATCTTCTAAAGCCACTTAGCAAGGTATATGTGACTATCTGGTCTCTTGCTGGTGGTTATATATGTCGTAAACGTTATTGCGGGGCACAATATACATTGCAGCAGGAAAGTGCAATAAAGAAATGGCTTGCAGGATGAAAATGAATAAAAATTCTAAATTCAGCTTGTTTTATGTCAAATTATCTATACCAACAGCACTAAAATCTAGCTGAGTTCTCCTCCTTATTTAGTCATCACTGAATACATTCACTTCTAACTTGTTTGTTAGTTCATTGGCATGTAATTGGATATGAATAGGGTTACAACATTGGTGACAATCTTCGTAGAAGTCTTGATCGCCATTACTGGAATCAAGGGTAACTTCGGTATGATGGCCGCAACTTGGGCAGGTGATTTCCGTTTGGTAAAAGTTAATCATATATTAGCTCCATAGCTATAACATCATGATCCGTCTAACAACCATTTCGGTTTTCAGTTGATGGTCGCTGCCATCTTGGTTACACATGGCCAGTAGATAATACAACTGATAAACCAATTCTCTATCAGTATAGTCATGGGCTAGGGGATGAGCTTGTTGGTAACCTTGATAAAAAGCCTCAGGGAAGGATTGTAATAATCGACTACGGGCTATTTCTGCTTCTCTATCACCCCAGTAACTTGCGCTGTCAAAGATGACCGGCTCACTGTTATTAAAGCCTAGGTTGCCAAACCATAAGTTGCCATGTAACAAACTGGGAGTTGGTTTATGATGTTGTAATATTTGCTGTGCTTGCTCAACGATGGAATCAATACGGCCAAATGCCATGCCGTTTTCCATGGCTAATTCTAATTGCCAGCCAATACGTTGCTCGGCAAAAAAACTCGACCAACGTTTAGCCCACCGATTAGGCTGCACTAGTGCACTGATGTAGTTGTCGGTATCCCAGCCAAACATCTTTTGTTCGCCATACTGGTGTAATCGGGCGATTTGTTCACCTGTGCTAAACCAATTCGCCTGCACATTCTGAGAAAAGTTAAAATACTCTAATACCAAGTAACTAAACGCTTGTGTAGTGCCGTAACATATGACTTGCGGGCACTGAATAGTTTGGCTATTGGCAATTTGCATTAGATTGTCAGCTTGGCAAACATATAAGTCTATTTTGTCTAAATCATTAATTTTGACGAAGTATTGTTTGTCTTCACTGCTCAGGCGATAGGTATGGGATATGTTACCGTTTAACAGTAGCTTTCGTTCTATTGGGGTGAACTCACTGTTAATCGAATTGCGAATATTATTACAAATATCTGACCACATAGGATTGCCCTTTGTCGATAAAACAGTTCATTTATGTGACTAATTATAGCCAATCAAATCAGATTTACCCTGCTGAGCTGACATAATATTTAGCCGTATTTGATATGATATATTTCCCATGTCACTACGTACTCTTACTAGATGGTTTACAAGTGTCTATCGCTTTGAGTAACCTTAACTTTTATTTAAGCAAACCGGAGTGCGTTGATGATTGCTGCATTGAAAAACTTTTTTACTGAATTGTCACAGCAAGATCAGCAAGAAATAGTTAATTTACCTTTAGCTGTTGCTGTGTTGCTGATGGAGGTTGCTAATGCAGATATGCACATCAGTGAAGAGGAAAAGCACAAAGTAGGTCAAATGTTGGTGAAAGGGTTTGAACTTGACACTGACAGCGCCACTGAACTAGTTAACCAAGCTGTTGAACTGCAGCGAGATTCTGTATCGATGCAAACCTATACGCGCGTGCTAAGCGATAAGCTGAGCTATGAAGACAGGGTTCGTTTTGTTCGTGCTATGTGGTTACTCGCTTATGTTGATCAGCAAATTGATCCGTACGAAGATCATATCATTCGTAAAATTGCCGACCTGCTATATCTCAAGCACAGTGATTTCATTCAAACCAAATTGCAAGCTCAGCAACAAGCCAGCTGAAAACCGCTTTCAGCTGGGCTAGCCCCAGCTGCGAGTTGGCCCGGTATCGATATGAATAAAGCTACTGTAACGGCCAACGCCACCAGAACGTAGCGAAAGCGCAGCTTTATGCACTTGATTCATCGGCACCCCTTCAATATAGAAGTCGATGGCTTGACCAGTCATATGAAAACTTTTCTTGGCAACCTTAGATGATTTTTTTCGCAGCATATTGTTGGTTTCAGGTGAGCGGTATCCACCAATGATTTTAATTGGTGCATCGTTAACACCCAATTTAATGCGAATGGCATTAAGTTTATCGTATAGCCTGCGATCCATCATAGTGGTTTCATTTTGTCGAAAGTCCCGACAAATATGGTTTAACTCGGCAAGCCCTTGAGCAAGGTAATGTTGGCCGTCGAAATACTCAATAGAAGCAGTTTCACCGGTGTGGATGCTGGACAGGGTTAAAATTCGACTGCTAGGGACAACTGTCTTACTGGCGAATGCTGGGTTAGGGAGCACGCTTGCTGCTGCAGTGAGCCCACTCATTACTAAAAATTGTCTACGGTTTAGCGAAGCCATAAATACTACTCAACTGTTATGGATGGATAAAACGTGGAATGCAATTTAGTTGCCAATGGGTACAACTGACTTTCTATCAATCTTCCTGATTAGAAAAGTATGAGGCGTTCCAAGCCCAGCCACCATAACGGTTGCACAAAAAAGGGTCAAATCAGATTTGACCCTTTTGAGTAGTTTGTGAACTATTTCACCGTCATTTTTTTATGAGAAAGCTAAAGGTTTTGCGAATTGCTTACCAAATTGCTAACAGAAATGTTACTAACTGGTTGATCGAAATCGTAAATGTCATTTCTGAAATTCACTTTACCTTGGTCATCAACCCAAGCCGTTTGATAGATGGTATGCACCGGCAATTTAAGCCTTAATGAGATAGCCTTGGTTTTGATCTCGCCTGTGTTGCCTTGCAGGTAATCGTAGTCCTTCGGATTTTTATTGTTTAACGTTAACAGGGTTTGGGCAAATTGATTGGCATTTTCAACTCGCACACACCCTGAGCTTAACGAACGGTTTTCTTTATTAAACAGCGATTTCCCCGGTGTATCATGAAGATAAATCGCCATGTCATTAGGGGTATTAAATTTATAACGGCCTAAGGCATTTAGGTTACCTGGTGGCTGGCGCATGCGGTACGGGAAACGTTTAGGATTAATTGTATCCCAGTCAATTTCTTCGGGTGGAATAACCGGCGCATTTGCACTCCAGTTTGCTAACACTTGATAACCTTTGCTATCTAAATAGCTATGGTCACGCTTGGCCTTAGGCAGGATATCTTCGCGCATTATTTTAACGGGTATATTCCAACCTGGATTAAATACGATGGAGTCTAACCTTGTTATGAAAATAGGCGTTTGACGTGTCGGCTTGCCAACGATAACCCGCGCTTCAAACACACGCTCTTGCTCAACCCAAACGTCCATTTCAAAAGCGGGAACATTAACAACAACGATGCCTTCTTTATTTTCAGGCCATAAAGATAAGCGCAGCATGTTCAGTGCTAATAGTTGCTCACGTTTATCAATATTAGCATTGAGCCAGCCAATGGTTTTAGGGCCCAGTAAGCCATCTGGATAGAGACCATGACGGCGCTGGAATACACGGATGTACTCCTGTAATTCCTTAGAAAGATAGGTGAGGTGCTGATCTTTTAGCGCTTGTGCTTGGGTTTCATCAATGTCACCCAGCAGCAATAAGATATCAATAATTTGCTCGGCTGAGGCGAGAGGATCATTATCTCGAACAACACGCACGTTTTCGTGGACTTGTGGCCAACTCACATCCGTTAAGGTGCGAAAATGAGATTTAACCGCGGCCATTTGCTGATATTGGCTATAGTGCGCTTGATTTTGTTCAATAAACTGAGCAAATTCATTTTGCTGGAGACTTTTATACAGCGAATAGGCTTGCTCTCTGGCTGATACCGCTACGACTTTTTGTTTGCTAGCGGAATTAGGTTGAAAGAACCAATCAACGCCAACTTGCGCCATGGATTCTTTGTAACGCAACACATACAGCAGTGAGTTGGCAAACAAACGACGTTGCTCGGCGGTATCAAGGGCAAATCCTTGCTGATCTAATTCAAGCCAATTTTGGGTCAATCTATCATCGACTCGAGCTTGACCTGCCATGATGATTTGCTGTTTAGCTGCAGTAAAATCATTGTCATTTTGCCAGGTTACTTTGTGCATCATGCGCTGATAATTTTCAGCTTGTAAACTAATACCCGACAGATCTTGCTTGTCTGGCCATTCACTGGGAAAGGTAACACTGGCATCTGCAAAAGTCAGAGGACTGAGCAGTAACGATGCACATGCAACGAAGAAAGGTTTCACTGTTATAACTCCAAAAAGAAATAAATACGGCAAACGCCAAAGGTTGGAGAGCTAAATGTTTATTTTATATTGTGCTTGAGTATGTGCCTAGTTAGCATTTTATTCTTATAGTGCACAAAGTAGAAAGCAGATGCTATTTTGTCAAATATAAATAAAAAAGCCAATAAAAAAGCGCACCCAGAGAGGTGCGCTTGGTCAGTTCGTTAACAATGATTATGCAACAGGCATTTTTGCCAGTGCTTCACATACCATATCACCAAATTTTTCTGTGGTGATCAGGGTTGCTTCACTGTCTTTAGAAAGATCTGGCGTAGAGTAACCAGCAGCAAATACGCTTTGCATTGCAGCCCATAGGTTTTTCGCTTCTTGTTCCATGCCAAAGCTCATTTCAAGCATTAGGGCAACTGAGCCGATCATAGAATAAGGGTTAGCAATACCTTTACCTGCGATATCAGGCGCACTGCCGTGTGATGGCTCGTAGTAAGATTTTTCTGGGCCTTTACACGCTGATGGCATTAGACCTAATGAACCAAGAATACCGCCGCCTTGGTCACTTAGAATGTCACCAAACATGTTTTCCATTACCATCACGTCAAACTGGGCAGGGTTCAGACATAGGTAAGTAGCCGCTGCATCTACTAGGATGTTTTTCACTTCTACTTCTGGGAAGTCTTTTGCTACTTCGTCAACTATTTCGTTCCACAGTACTGAAGATTTAAGTACGTTTGATTTGTGGATGTTGTGCAGTACTTTTTTACGCTTTTGCGCTACTTCAAAGCCAACTTTGATAATTTGACGAATTTGGTCTTCATCATACTCAAGTACTTCACGTACGTAGCGTTTACCGTTTTCGTTAACGCCCACTTCTTTATGACCGAAGTACAAACCACCCACAAGCTCACGAATGATCATGATGTCGATGCCTTCGCCAATCACTTCCTGTTTTAGTGGAGAGAAGTGAGAAAGGGCTTTAGGCAAGTAAACCGGACGGAAGTTTGCGTAGGTATTGTAGCGACGGCGAAGAGGCAGCAGTGCGCCACGCTCAGGCTGTTCGTCTACAGGGATCTTTTTAGACTCTTCGTGGCTAAGACCTATGGTGCCTTTTAGGATAGCATCAGCTTCATCACAGGCTTTAATGGTTTCTTCTGGGAAAGATTTACCGGTTGCAAAATAAGCTGCTGCACCAAATAGAACGTCATTTAGTTCAAATGACACATCTTTGTTACGCTGTTCAACCAATTTAAGTACTTTTACCGCTTCTTTCATTACTTCTGGACCGATACCGTCACCGGCTAGTAATGCGATTTTATAGTTTTTCATTGTTTTCCTTAGCTTGCGCTACATCCTAATTTCTGGCCAGAATAATAAGGAAAAGGGCGCTCCATTGCAATCTGAGAGCATGATTTACTAATACTTATGCAAGTATTCTAAATAAGCTTGCAAAAATTTCTTACCCCTTACGATCCTATCTGCTTGTTCTATCCCATGCATCCTTGTTATATCGCTGACATTTTTTGCCATTTTTCACTGCTAAAGTGCCTTTTTTGGTATCTAAAATAACCCAAGTTGGCTGGTTTAATGTTTGCTATCTCAGTGTTGAAAAGGATAACGAACATGAAACATCAAATGGGTAAGGCGGTATTGCGCACCGGATTGCAAACGCTTTTGATCACTTTACTTATGTTTTTTTTAACTAATATGCTCAGCCCTTTAAAAGCAGCAACTTGGGAAGCTGAATTAGAGCAGCAAGCGTTAAGCCATTCAGGCTGGGCGATGGCTGCAACGGTGGGGGCTTCATATTCAGAGGAGCCAATGCGACAACGCGTCGGAGTAGGCCAAGCCAGCATGCTGGATCAAGTTTCGTCATCGATTGTACTGCTACTATTAGCGCTGTTTAGTTGTGGCGGTATTTTTTGTATCGTATTGCCATTGAAAAATGATCGAAATAAGGTTGAGCATGAACTTAGATAATTATTTAAAAATGGATATCAATATCTTACTAAGCATTGTCAATATGAAGCTGAGGGATGAGGACGGCGCGATTGATGATTTGTGTCATCGATATGATATTGACCGATTAGCATTAGAACAAAGACTTCAAGGCGCGGGCTGGCACTACGTTGCCCAAAGTAATCAATTCAAGCAGGTTTAACCAAAGATGAGCAAGGCAGTAGCTTAGGAAACTGCCTTGCTTAGCTGAGCTTAGTTTAACTTAACTTTAGAGATTAGCCTGTAACCATTGATTGAATTGGCTTGGCGGCAACGCGCCTGCAAGTTGCTGTTTTATCTTGCCATGTTGAAAAATCATTAAAGTGGGAATACTACGGATATGGTATTGGCTGCTTAACGTGCTTTGCTCTTCGGTATTCACCTTCACAAAGATCGCTTGCGGTGCAAAATCCGCGGCGGCAGCGTTAAAAGTTGGCGCAAATTGCATGCAGGGACCGCACCAACTGGCCCAAAAGTCCACTACCACGGGCAAGCCGCTATTGATTAGGGCATGAAAGTTGTCCTGATCGGCAGCGATAGGCGCGCCGAATAATAAAGCTTGTTTACACTTGCCGCATTTTGGGTTGTCGGCAACTTTGTCATTGCCAACCCGATTGTTTACTCCGCAATGTGAACAACGAATGATTGATGAGGTCATAAGTACCTAACATGTTAATGATTTGGACATGAGCTAATTCTATCCGAAGGCTACCAAATATTTAAATAATCTTGGTTTATCGATTTGTAAAGAGTGGTGCTGAGCACAATACATACCTGGCTGTAGGAAAATGTGCTTGTTTTCAGTAAAAAAAGTTGAGTCTGATCTAATTTTGATGCTCCAAATTGGTTAACGCTTAGCAATTTGATTTATGATTAACTGGCAATAAAGGATCTTATTGTGACACTTTCAGGATGAAAATTATGAAGATGAAATTAACCACCATCGCCTCCTTGGTGATTGGTGCTTGCGTTAGTTCGCAAGCATTCGCTGCTGAGCCTATCCAATGGCAAGCAGGCAAGACTAAAGTCAATAACGGCGACCTAGTTATCTACAAAGACAGCTGTTACGTTGCCAAAAATAATCCAGGCACTTGGGAAACTCCAACTGCAACATCTTGGTTTTGGGATGCCGCAAGTTGTGGTACCACTCCAACAACTGAGCCAAGCTCAGAGCCTAGTATTCCACCAAGCAATGAACCAACGTCTGAGCCAACGGCTGAACCGACTATTACACCAAGTTTGCCGCCATCAGATATGATTGAGTGGATACCGGGGCAAACTAAGGTGGCCAACGGCGATAAAGTGATTTACAACGGCCGTTGTTTCCAAGCTAAAAACAGCCCAGGTTCATGGGAAACGCCAGCAGCTGGCGGAAACTGGTTCTGGGATGAAATTAGCTGTGGCGGCGTAACACCAACACAAGAGCCAACACAAGAGCCGACACAAGAGCCAACACAAGAACCAACACAAGAGCCAACTCAAGAACCAACCCAAGAGCCAACCCAAGAGCCGACTCAAGAGCCAACTCAAGAGCCAACTCAAGAACCGACAATTGAACCAACACAACCGCCATCATCTGGCGTGTGTGATGAGCCTATGTACAAAGCGGGCACGGTATACGCAGCTGGCGATATTGTTCAAAATAACGAAAAAGGCTATGAGTGTGTGATTGGCGGCTGGTGTTCATCGGCGCAAGCATTCTATTACGAGCCAGGTGTGGGTAGTGCATGGCAAGACGCGTGGGTTGAAGTGAAAGCTTGTCCTGCTGTGGTCACTGAAGTGAGCTTTAGCGCACCCGCTAAGGGCAGTGCGCATCTTCAAGGTAGCTTAATTGACGTCACTGTTAATGCTAAATCTACCGATGCAAACCGTACCATTTCTAGCGTTGAATTTTTTGCCAATGGTGTATCAATTGGCATAGATACCAATGCACCGTTTACCACGAGTTACAAAGCGATGGATTTAGGTGATATTGCACTTAAAGCTGTTGCAACCGACAGTAAAAATCTAACGGGTGTGGCTCTTAGTAATATCAAGGTGAGCGACCAACCTGTCGTTGTTAGCATCACTGAGCCAAGCAAGGCGAAAGTAAACACAGGCAAGCCAGTTGCGATTGAAGTGGCTGCAGAATCGATTCCTGCAACCATTACTAAGGTTGATTTCTACCAAGATGGCGCTTTGGTGGGCACAGATACCAGCTTCCCATATAGCTACAATCTAGTGTTTAACACCGATGGCGATCATATCGTTAAAGTGGTTGCAACCGACAGCAAGGCTAACCAAGCAGAAGCAACTAAAACCGTTAAAGCGACCAGCATTCCACCACTAGCAGATCGCGCTGTGATTGGTTACTGGCATAACTTTGAAAACGGCAGTGGTTTCCCGTTACTTCCTGAAGTATCACCTGAGTGGGATATCATTAACGTGTCATTTGCTGAGCCAAAACGTGGCAGTGAATCAGACATGATCCTAGAAATCCAAACTAAATTAGGCCACAGTGAAGAGCAAATGAAAGCGGACATTGAATTTGTTCAAGCTCGCGGTCAGAAAGTGTTGATTTCGATTGGTGGTGCTAATGCCCATGTTAAATTGAAAACTGATGCTGAGCGTGAAGAGTTCACTACCAGCATGATAGCCATGATTGAAAACTACGGTTTTGATGGTCTAGATATCGATTTAGAAGGTGGCTCAACGCTAGCGCTAGATACTAACGATAAAGACTTCCGTAACCCAACCACGGTGACCACGGTCAATATGATCCGTGCAGTGAAAGATATTATCGCGCACTTCAACGGTGACCTGATCTTAACCATGGCACCAGAAACCCTATATGTACAAAGTGGTTACCGTGCATATGGTCCATTAGAAGGTGCTTACCTGCCAATTATTCACGCACTACGTGATGAATTAACGGTTATCCATGTTCAGTTATACAACACAGGTAGTATCAATGCGTTAGACGGCCAAGCATACGGTCAAGGAACGCCTGACTTTATCGTGGCGATGACAGAAATGATGTTAGCTGGCTTCAAGGTTGGCGACCACTTCTTCCCAGGTCTACGTCCTGATCAAGTGGCTATCGGTCTACCGTCTATTCCTGCGGCAGCGCCATCTGGCGGTTATGTTAGTGTAGCGGATACGCAAAAAGCCATGGATTACCTGATTTCAGGTAAGAGCTTTGGTGGTAAATACGTACTGCAAAACCCAGAAGGTTACAACAACCTACGCGGTGTTATGACTTGGTCAATTAACTGGGACCGCACGCAAGGCAGCAAGTTTGTAAATGGTCATGCTAGCTACTTTGATACGCTGCCACCGGTAACAAAATAAGCTAACTTCGAAATTAGATAATCACGAGCCCCATTAAGTTGGGGCTTTTTTTTGCTCTCCAATCTAGCGTAAACTTTGTATCACTAAGCCTTAATCTCATCAATTTCATTGGGAAAGCCTATGACGCCTGCCGTTAACCTGTTGCAAAAGAAAAAAATTCCTCATCAGCTGTTTGAATATCAGCACGATAAATCGAATCAGGATTTCGGTAAGGAAGCCGCCGATAAGTTGGGCTTAGCCCCAGAAGCCGTATTTAAAACCTTACTGGCTTGCGATGCCAATGATAAGCATAAAATGGTTGTCGCCATTGTCCCTGTTGCAGGCATGTTAGATCTGAAAGCCTTGGCAAAGGCGGCCAAGCTCAAAAAAATGGTGATGGCTCAACCGGTAGACGCCGAGCGCACGACGGGTTATATCGTTGGCGGGATCAGCCCTATCGGTCAAAAAAAGCGACTACCGACTTTTATTGATAGTTCGGCACAGGATTTCGAACAGATATATGTGAGTGGCGGTAAACGTGGGCTGGATATTGGACTGACTTATCAAGCTTTGGTTCAAGCAACGGGCGCTGTGCTGGCTGAGATCAAAGGGTAAGCTAGATAACCTGAGCTATGGATAAGCTAAATCGTATAAATAATCCGCAAAAACGCGGTGAATATGTCCCTATACGCTCTGCGTTTTCCTCCCTGAAAACGAAGTTTTGCTACTTATTCATACGATATTCATTGGCAGGATCCATTAACCAGAATTGAGGTTAGATAGGTTTTGGTTTAGATAGAAATAAAAAACCGGCCATCAAGGCCGGTTTTCAATAAAGGGTTATCGCTTATTAAAGGGCGATAAAGAAACCAGCTAGTGCAGCACTCATAAAGTTAGCTAATGATGCTGCGGCAATGGCTTTCATACCTAGACGTGCAATATCATGGCGACGTGTTGGCGCCATAGTACCTAGACCACCTAGTAGAATAGCAACCGATGCTAGGTTAGCAAAACCACAAAGTGCGAAGGTTACAATAACTTGGGTGTGCATAGATAGGGTGTCACGCACACCAACAAAATCAATGTAAGCCACAAATTCGTTTAGGATCAGTTTTTGACCGATGAAGCTACCCGCTTGAACTGCTTCCGCCCATGGCACACCGATTAACCAAGCAAGAGGAGCAAATAGGTAACCTAGGATTAATTGGATAGTGAAGTTTTCAGCGCCGAACCAACCACCAATGTAGCCTACCAAATTGTTCATTAGGGCGATTAGACCGATGAAAGCAAGTAACATCGCACCTACGTTAAGAGCAAGCTGTAGACCAGAAGAAGCACCAGAAGCCGCTGCATCGATAACGTTTGCGTTTTCGTTATCTTGGTCTGCAATGGCAGCGTCCATGTCAACTACTTGCTCTACTTCTGGCTTGATCATTTTCGCCATTAATAGACCACCTGGTGCCGCCATGAATGATGCCGCGATCAGGTATTTAAGCTCTACACCTAAACCTGCGTAACCTGCTAATACTGAGCCAGCCACACTTGCTAGACCACCTACCATGATGGCAAACAGTTCAGATTGAGTCATTTTTGGAATGTATGGGCGAACAACAAGCGGTGCTTCAGTTTGACCCACGAAGATGTTTGCTGTTGCAGACATAGCTTCTGGCTTACTAATACGTAGTACCTTGTGTAGGGCACCACCAATTAGCTTGATGATCCACTGCATTACGCCTAAGTAGTACAGTACCGCAATCAGTGATGAGAAGAAGATAATGATAGGAAGTACACGGAACGCGAATACGAAGCCGCCACCGCCAAATACTTCAAACATCTTACCGCTGACTAGGCCGCCGAATAAGAAATCGATACCGGCTTGCGCACTGTCAATAACAGATTGCACCGCACCAGAAATGCTTTCCAGTACATCTTTACCAAATGGGACATACAGTACAAACGCACCTAAACCCGCTTGAATTGCAAACGCACCGAATATAGTACGGTAATTAATTGCTTTTTTGTTATCGCTTAAAAGATAGGCAATGAAGAGCAGTGCACCTATCCCTATAAGACTCATTATTGCTGCCATGATAGTTCCTTTTATATATCTAGTTAATCACTGTGCTGCCAAACTGGCGGGTCTACGTTTAATCTTAATTTAGTTGTTGCTTAGAATACTTCACTATTGGCTTGATGGCCGCTGTATAAAAATATCTAAAAGACAACATTAACTGGGGTGAACCCCTGTTTAAAATCTGCCAGTGAAATATGCCTGAAATACAAGCTTAGAATTCTTCCATGCCTCACATTTTTGAGGCTAATCGTGGAGATTTCTTTCGATCTTTACCATAGGTGTTGCTTATTGCTTGACCGCTATATTCTTTCAATCGGTTTTATAAGGTTTGCGTTGCCTGCTTTAGCGTAGTTTTTATAAATGATGGCGAGCTTTGAGATGGATTAACACTGGGCTTGTTGCTTGGGTTGGAAAAAAACAGGCAAAAAAAAGCCAGTCAATGGACAGACTGGCAAAAGGGGAAGTAACACAAAGGAAAAGGATGGAGTCTATAGTCAACGAACCTCAAGCCAGAACTTGGAAAAAAATCACCAAATTCAAGCCTAAGGCGGGTTAGCAATTGGTCTTACAGTTTATTTACACCATAATCCATGGCACTTAAGCCAAAGTAACTGGCTAAGGTTTGGCCTATGTCGGCAAAGGTGTCACTTTTACCGAGAAAGCCAGGTTTAACTTTTTCGCCGTAAATCAAAACGGGAATATGTTCACGGGTATGGTCTGTACCTTGCCATGTTGGATCACAGCCGTGATCAGCCGTGATAATCAAAATATCGTCGGCTTGCATGGCATTGATGATCTCGGGCAAACGACTATCAAAATATTCAAGCGCTTGGGCATATCCCGCAACATCGCGGCGATGGCCATAGGCTGAATCAAAATCAACTAAGTTGGTGAATACGATGCTGTTTTCAGGAGCGGTCGCCATTTCTGCTAGGGTGGCATCTAATAACGGGCCAATACCAGTCGCCTTGGTTTTCTTGGTGATGCCACAGTGCGCATATATATCAGCAATTTTACCCACCGAGATCACTTCACCCTTACCTTCATTGACCAGCTTATCCAACACAGTTGGCGCGGGCGGCTCAAGGGAGTAATCACGACGATTGCCGGTGCGTGCAAATTGGCCTTTGCCTTCACCAATAAATGGGCGGGCAATCACGCGGCCGATGTTATAAGGCTCAAGCTCTTCGCGTACGATCAAGCAAAGTTCAAGCAGGCGCTCAAGGCCAAAGGTTTCTTCATGGCATGCAATTTGAAAAACTGAGTCTGCCGAAGTGTAAAAAATCGGTTTGCCGGTTTGCATGTGCTCTTCGCCAAAATCATCAAGCACTTGGGTGCCTGAAGCGTGGCAATTAGCGAGATAGCCCGGCAAATTGGCTCGTTTAACAATTTTATCTAGCAGCTCGATTGGAAAACTATTTTGCTTTTGTTCAAAGTATCCCCAGTCAAATAACACAGGTACACCGGCAATTTCCCAGTGACCCGATGGCGTGTCTTTACCGGTTGATAACTCGGCCGCGTAGCCATAGGCGCCTATGATATTTGGCGAATCACTGCAGCCTGCGGGTAATTTACCCGTGGATTCTTTGGCAGCAAGGCCAAGGCCAAGCTGCTCTAAATTCGGCAGCGAAAGTGCACCGCTGCGCTCTGAATTATCACATAGACCTGCCGCACATTGCTTAGCAATATGGCCGTAGGTATCGCTACCTTGGTCACCAAACTTCTCGGCATCGGCGCTTGCACCAATACCAAATGAATCGGCTACTAAAATAATGGCTCTTTTCATCGTTATTACCTCGTTGTGCGGCTGGCTGTTCAATTATTGGTTTTCAAGACGCGCTTGGATCATAGCGGCTAACTTCTCTTGGTCAGCGGCAAATAAGCGAATACCTTCGGCGAGCTTTTCAACTGCCATCGGGTCTTGATTGTGTTGCCAATAAAATTCGGCTTCTGTTAGCGCTGTTGGTTTATCAGTTACTTCAACAGCAGGCGTTAGCTTAGGTGCCACTGTCTCACTACTTTGTTCAAGTTGAGCCAATAACCCTGGACCTATGGTCAATTTATCGCAGCCAGCTAAGGCGATGATTTGACCAACATTCCTAAAACTTGCTCCCATTACAACAGTGGCATAACCGTGTTGCTTATAGAAGTTGTAGATTTTAGTGACGGAAGCCACGCCGGGATCATTTTCCGCTGTGTATTCGATGTTATTTTGTTTTTTGTACCAATCGTAAATACGGCCAACAAAAGGAGATACCAAGTACACATTAGCTTGAGCACAGGCTTGTGCTTGAGCAAATGAAAACAACAAGGTTAAGTTACAGCGGATGCCTTCGCGCTCAAGTTGCTCTGCCGCCTTGATACCTTGCCAAGTCGAAGCCAGTTTGATTAATACGCGGCTCTTATCTATGCCCTTAGCTTGGTAAAGGCTAATCAATTGTTTTGCTTTAGCAATGCTGGCCTGCGTGTCGTAGGACAATCTGGCATCGACTTCCGTTGAAATAAGTCCAGGTACTTGGTTGACAATTTCAGCGCCGATAGCAACGGCTAGGTAATCACTTGCCGCATCGATTTGTTGCTCAACTTGTGTGCTTGCTTGTTTAGCGTAAGCAATTGCATCATCAAAAAGCGGGGCGTATTCGGGTAATTTCGATGCACTTAAAATCAGTGATGGGTTAGTCGTAGCATCTTCTGGCTTAAATTGCTTGATAGCACTGAGATCGCCGGTATCGGCAACCACAGAAGTCAGCTTGCTAAGTTGCACTAATTGATTAGCCATGATTGCTCCTTACAGCTCAATCGCAGTTGCTAGGGCAACTTGCATCATGTCATTGAACGAGGTTTGTCTTAACTCGGCTGATAGTTTCTCGCCGCGGCGGATATGATCTGACACAGTTAAGATACAAAGTGCATTGGCACCTAATTCAGCGGCAACACCGTATAAGGCAGCAGCTTCCATCTCTACACCCAAGATGCCATATTTTTCCATTACATCAAACATTTCAGGCTGAGGTGTGTAGAAAAGATCAGCTGAGAAAACATTACCAACTCGAACATTTATCTCTTGTGCGCGAGCATTATTAACGGCTTTTTCTAAGATGTTGTAATCAGCGATGGCTGCAAAGTCGTGGTCTTTAAAGCGCATACGGTTGATTTTTGAGTCTGTGCTCGCGCCCATGGCCACAATCACATCCATTAATTTAACGTCTTCGCTGATAGCGCCACAGCTGCCAATACGAATAATATTTTTAACGCCGTATTCACTGATTAATTCATGGGTGTAGATAGAGCAAGAAGGGATACCCATACCGTGGCCCATAACCGAAATACGTTTGCCTTTGTATTCGCCGGTAAAGCCGAGCATATTACGTACATCGGTGACTTGCTTTACATTCTCTAAGTATGTTTCAGCAATAAACTTAGCGCGCAGTGGGTCGCCCGGCATCAAAACAGTTTCTGCAAAGTCACCTAAGTTGGCATTAATATGTGGAGTAGCCATGTTGTAAATCCTTTCTTTAATCTAAAATCGTATTACGAAAAAAAACGTTCGATAATCATTGCGTAAGCTTTACCACCAAGGTAAACGCCAACAATCCCCATGATACCGCTGAGCACTGGCGGTGCAGGAATAGGGAGCTTAAGTGCGCTAAATATAACGCCGACAATAAAGCCCGCTAACATTGCTAAAATTACTTCATTCATATTCATCCCTGCATTGCTGTGTTCTGTTGATATATTCAGAATAGGGCTGAAGCTGATGCTGTATAGCGATCTAAATCACATATTTAGTCCTAAAATAATTTAATTTTATAAATATTAACCAATGATGTTGTTTTGTTGGCTCGTACGCGCTAATTAATATTAAGAAAATGTAGTGATGCGATTAGCCGTACTGTTTAGGATTTGATGCAATGAGAAGCCATTTTAACTGCTGTAAAAGCTACCCGTGCCATAACTTAGGGGTGGTGGAAAGTGATGAATATGAAATGGAAAGTAACCATTTAGGTTATCCAGCAATTCACTGTAAAGCGTGTGGTAGTTACCCTCCTTTGGTGGATGATGAAAGCGTTGCAACCGTGATAAAAGATAAACTTGTAAGTCACTTTAGCCGAACCCTTAGTGGCTGTAGCCATTGCCAAAGCCAGTACTTTGCTAACGATCAACACACCATCAAATCAAATCGATATGGCCACACGAAAGCAGGACAGCAACGTTTAAAATGTCAAAACTGTGGCCAAGTTTATACGGTAAAGGCCGTTAAACAAGTCGACATGCTATTGTCATTGTTGGGTCATATTGCCAAGCAAACGCCGACAACAGAAGTGATCGCCGACCTTGATTGTGCCCCTAAAATTTATTATCAGCTACTCAATCGTCTGGCGAATATTTTGCGGGAATTTAGTCGAGCCCGAGAGCAAAGCGTATTGCAAAGGGATTTTTTGGCACTGCACAGCGAAAGTGACGTAAGCCAATATGCCGGTCATAAAGCGTTGTGGAGCATTGCCACCACAGAAGCGCAGTCAGGCTATTGTATTTTATACAGTCATAATTTATTGCTTAATGAAACGCTAGCCAAGCCTTATCCGGGAGCCAATAGCAGTGTTTTGCCGACGCCAAAATTACCTTCGATTCTGGCGGCTTTAACCGAGCGATATCAAAGCACCATGCGCCGTCCGCATTTTGAATCTTTGCATTATGGGCAACTGGCCAACATTCGGGGGGCGCAATATATTATGCCCAGTATTCTGGCTTATGCTCACTTTCAACTGTTGAGTTTAATCACGTCTAAGGCAACCCATTTTCATCATTACATTGAGCATGAAAGTGCCATTCGTGGTGCTGCATTGATGGCATGTAGCGAAGAAATATTTGCTGATCAGGCGGAAGTGTATTTTGTCTATCGCCATTTTACAGGGGGGCAGGAGCTTCCAGCCAATGGCAATAACATAGGTTGGTGGAGCGATCGTTGGTACGGCACGCATTATGGTGCCTATTGTCCCATTACCTATCGCAATCAATATAAAGTACCGTTTTCCTTGTTCGATGCCGATGGCCCGCGATTGGTTCATCAATGGTTTCGGCAAAACAAATGCTTAAACCTCAAAAGCGCTAAGCCACTGGATCCGATGCTTGAAATTCAGCGTTGTATCTATAACTTTTGTCAGTCTCTGAAAAATGAGCAAACACCGGCAATGCGTTTGGGTATTAGCCAGCAACCGATGAGCTTAGCAGAACTATTAGATGCCGCTATTTCAAGCATCGAATCTCCTAGTTAAAAAGCCGATTTTTAGGTTAATTATCATACCTCGAATATATCGAGTGTTAGCCTCGGGAACCTCGAGTTGATAAAAAGCACGATAAAGATGGCACACTGATTCACCAGTTACACGAATGTGTGATGAAAATTGTATGAAATTTAATCAATTAGTGCGGCGTAAATAGCACAAAAACCTAAATTTGATAATTTCAGTACAATTTATAATGTTTTTATAAATAAACACCAGAGGTTAACACCAAAAAAAGCCAATCTAATAACAGCTAAAAATGTGATATTGAGCCACTTTATTTGATTGACTCGCTATAAACTCCCCCCCTGTCAACGCAAGTACAGGCACAAGTACCGCAACACTGTTCACGTACATGCAAATTAATTACCGTAAGCAAAGACAGGGAATAAAAATGAAAAAAATCGCTATTGCAGCCGCAGTTACTATGGGTCTAAGTGCACCTGCGAGTGCAGAATACTTATACGGTTTTGGTAACATCAGCGCTAACTATTTAGATTGGTCGAAAGGTACTGAACAACGCGCTGGACACCAAGAAGATTTCCTTTACCTTGAGTTAGAGGGTGGTGCAGGTTTTACTTGGGGTGAAGTATATGGTTTCTTCGACCTTGAAAACGTACAAGAAGGCTCGGATGAAATCCGCACAGCATACAAAGGCTCTATTGCATACAAATTAGGTGAGTCAGGTTTCCGTGCATACGCACAGCACTACGCGACCGACGGTCAATTCTTCTCTGCGAACAACACCGTTGTTGGTGGTCAATACCGTTTTGAAGGTCAAGGCTGGTTCGTAGCACCTTGGGTTGGCGTACATTACACCATTACAAACCCAGCTTGGAACGAAGGTTTCTCTGATTTCAATGGTGGTATGGCGGGTTGGACTGCGGTTTACAACTTCACCGCTTTTGATCAAAACTTCTGGGTGTCTAACTGGCACGAAATGGAATTTGGTCGTGATGATGATTACATTGCTGTATCAGGTGAGAGTGATGACACATCAATGAACGGTGCGGTTGGCTTTTGGTGGAACGCCACTGAATCTATCACAGCTGGCTTACAATACCGTTATGCTTACAACAAGTTAGGCACAAGCGGTAACCAAAACGCGCTGATCTACTCATTACGCTACAACTTCTAATCAAGCGTATACTAATAGAAAGTCCATTCTATAATCAGTCAGGCTTCGGCCTGACTTGTTGTAAATGGGCATCACAAAAACGATTACTTAGCCTGTGTCCTATCATCAGTCAGGCTTCGGCCTGACTTGTTGTAAATGGGCATCACAAAAACGATTACTTAGCCTGTGTCCTATCAAGCAATCGACTAAATATCTAGCATGCAACTTAGTCAGGTTCGCTGGGGTTAACACTGAGTAGATTAGAGCTAATAAGGACTGCACTCATGGTAAATAAACAATATCCTCTTGTCGATTTACACCGTCATTTAGATGGTAATGTTCGTGTCAATACGATTTGGGAGTTGGCGCAGCAACACCATATCCAATTACCCGCTAATTCATTAGCCGAACTCGCTCCTCACGTACAAATTCAAGGAAAGGAATCCAGCTTAGTGGCTTTCCTTGCCAAATTAGATTGGATGGTTGGCGTGTTAGCAGATCTCGATGCAGTCAAGCGTATCGCTTACGAAAATGTGGCCGATGCGGCTTTATCGGGCCTTGACTACACTGAGCTGCGTTTTAGCCCTTATTACATGGCGATGAGTCATAAATTACCTTTGCAGGGCGTCGTTGAAGCGGTTGTAGACGGCGTTCAAGCTGGATTGAAAGATCACCAAGTTAAAGTGAACCTGATCGGCATTATGTCACGCACATTCGGCCAACAAGCCTGTTTAGATGAGTTAAACGCATTATTAGCTTGTAAACAAAATTTGGTTGCTATCGATTTAGCGGGAGATGAATTAGGTTTTCCTGGCGAATTGTTTAATGAACATTTTGCTAAGGTCAGAGCCAGCGATTTAGCAATAACGGTACATGCCGGTGAAGCTGCGGGCAGTGAAAGTATCTGGCAAGCCATTAAAGAATTAGGCGCAACCCGTATCGGCCATGGCGTAAAAGCCATTCATGATGAAAAGTTACTGGCTTATATGGCACAAAACCGTATCGGTGTTGAATCGTGTCCAACCAGTAATTTACACACATCCACGGTAACCGATTACGCCAGTCACCCAATCAAAACGTTTTTGGATAAAGGTGTTTTGGTCAGCTTAAACACGGATGATCCGGGTGTTAGTAATATCGATATCATGCATGAATATGATGTGGCTGCTAAAGAAATAGGCCTGAATCAAGAACAGTTATGGACATTGCAACAAAATGGATTAGCCATGGCATTTCTTTCCGATTCAGAAAAACAAGCACTGATCGATCTTAAAAGGAGTTAAGTATGCCTGGTTTTTGCAATCGTTAATAAACTATAAAGCCGCATTCAGTGCGGCTTTTTTATGCCGTAACAAAACTTGTTCTAAACCTTGCCAACATGTTACAACAAGCTACTAAAAAATATTGCTAAGTGGGAGTAATGCGTGAGCCAAGATAACGAACAGCAATGGATCAAACAATATATGAAGGAGAGTTTCGCTGAACAAAAGCGCTCTCGGCGTTGGGGGGTCGTTTTTAAACTACTGACATTCGCATATTTGTTTGTTGGCCTTTATCTATTTATTGATTTGTCGTCATTAAAAGCAAGCAAAGGCGCGGATGAAACGCACACGGCACTGGTGCAAGTACATGGCGTCATTGCCGCCGATCAAGATGCCAATGCGAACGCGATTGTTACCGGATTACGGCGCGCATTTGAAAATGAGATGAGCAAAGCGGTTATTTTGCATATCAATAGCCCAGGAGGCAGTCCAGTACAAGCAGGTTATGTTTATGACGAGATTAAGCGCCTGCGCAATATTTATCCCAATAAGCGGGTATATGCGGTGATCTCGGAGTTAGGGGCATCTGGAGGTTATTATATTGCCGCCGCAGCCGATGAAATTTATGCGGATAAGGCCAGTCTAGTGGGCTCCATTGGTGTCACCGCTTCCAGTTTTGGTTTTACCGATACTATGGAAAAATTAGGCGTTGAGCGTCGCCACTTTACCGCAGGCGAGCATAAAGCATTTCTTGATCCATTCTCACCTTTAAAAGAAGACGAAAAAGTTTTTTGGCAACAGGTATTAGATAAAACGCACCAACAATTTATCGATGTCGTTAAACAAGGTCGGGGTGAACGTCTGGTGGCAGACGCCGACCAACAACTGTTCAGCGGCTTAATTTGGAATGGCGAGCAAGCCATAGAGCTGGGGTTAATCGATGGGTTAGGCAGTGCAGGCAAAGTGGCGCGTGACATTATTAAAGCAGAAGAGATTGTCAATTATACGGTGCAGCCATCACCGCTTGACGCTTTTACCAAGAAGCTAGGTTTAGCTCTAGGGCAGGGCATTAGTCAGCATTTAGTCACGGGTAGCTACTCGTTACAATGAGCTAAACCTAAGCCACTTCAGAGAGAGCGCAATGTGATTAACCTCAATTCGGGTTAATCGAAGCAGCCAATGGAAATCGTATAAATAACTAGCAAAACTTCGTTTTCACGGATGAAAACGCAGAGCGAATAGGGATATATTCACCGCGTTTTTGCGGATTATTTATACGATATAGCTTATCTAAAGCTCAGGTTGATTATTAGCTTGGAGATAACTATCTCATTTTTTGGCTTATTGGTTTTCCTTCTATACTTGGATCAAGCCGCTTTGTTGTTTTGAGTCGCCCACAGCGGCCAGATCATTGTTTATTGGCTATGCAGGAGTAACGGCTATGATCCAAACTAAACTGCACCGCTTACTGCAGGCGCATCATGTTTCTTACTATATTGCAGAATTTTCCCCCGCTTATACCTCTCAACAGCGGGCCGAAAACGCCCATATTACCGGTTTTGCCCTAGCTAAAGCGGTGATCATCAACCAAGATGACCAACTTGCCATGGTGGTGGTCCCCGCACCATATAAGCTAGATATTAATGCGCTGGCAAAAGAAATAGACGCAGATAGGGTATTACTTGCATGTGAGCAAGAGTTTATGCCGTATTTTGTACAATGTGAGCCGGGTGCCATCCCGCCCCTTGGGCCGCTATTTCATTTGCCTATCTACATGGCCAAAGAATTAGAATCACAACCTTGGATTTACTTTAATGCCGGCGCACATCAGCAAATGATAAAAATGCACAGTGCTGATTTTATTCAGCTGGTCGAGCCTACCATCATTGAAGCGGGCTTTTATTTAGCAGGTGATGCCCACGGCAAATGGCGTCAGCAATTGCAGTTTCATCGTAGCACCAAAACTTTGCACTGAGGACTTGGTTAGATTTTATAAACATTGTTCAGTTAGGATTCAGCTATTAGTCATTAACATAATCATTATGATATAGGAGGTGATTATGCAAATTTCTAATACAGCCACTTACTCGCCAGTGCAGCGTATGGTTAACGGCTTAACTAAGCAAAATGCGTTTTATGCCCCTTTATCCTCCAGTTCAAATCAACAACAAGCTAACGCGTTAAGTTTTGCCGATAAAGTGACTCTCTCCTCGACAGCCAAAGAGCTAAGCGCACAAGCCGAGCGAGGTGTTGTTGAGCGCCCAGTCCCGCTTCCTGAAAAGCCACCGCAATCAGATTTAAAAAGTGATTATATAGCGCTTAAAAAAGCCCAATACAAATACCGGGTGGCTGCTGATGGGGTAAATCTGGCTGCTGGAAATAATCAAGGCTTATCAGCATCATCTGTGCACTATTTAAGTCATCACGATGAGGCAAGAAAGCAAGCTGTTACCGTGATGGCGGCGCAATCGCAAGCGCAATTAGCCGAGCACTATATGGCCCAAAACATGGCTCAAAACAGCGAAGAGGAACAAGACATAACGCAAACAACCCCAGTTGTTGCGCCTTATACTCCCACACTTGAAACCGCGTTGTTGGCAGCATCCACTTCACTACTTGCTAAATATGGTAAAGAAGAGCAAGCAAGTGCCAACATGTCGCAAACGGCGGCCTAAAAAAATAACCCCAGAGCATAGGCAACTGGGGTTAATTCATTATTGTGCATCAAAGCCGCTATCAGCTAATTGATTGCGTCGATAGCATGCGTTTAAAGTCTTGGTAATCGAATTTGTTAAGTTGCTCGATGCGACCGTCGGTGCGCTGACAATAGATCGCCGGCATCTTGATACCATTAAACCAATTTAGCTTAACCATGGTATAACCGCCGCTATCGGCAATGGTTAAACGTTGACCCACACTCAGCGGCTGATCAAACTTCGCTTCACAGAACTGATCCCCGGCCAAACATGAGCAAGAGCCGATAACATAAGCATGCTCACCCTCTTCACTGGCTTCTGCCACGGTGGCAGGCTCATTGTAAATCAAGGTATCTAAACGGTGAGCTTCGGTAGCACTGTCAACAATGGCGGTAAGTTTTTTGTTTTCAACAATATCAACCACGGTAACAACAAGATCGGTGGTGCGAGTGATCACCGCTTCACCCGGCTCTAGGTACAGTTGCACGCCATGTAGCTCACTAAAGGCTTTAAGCTTGGCAGCTAAGCCCTCAAGATCATATCCTGGATAAGTGAAAAACACCCCGCCGCCAAGGCTAACCCATTCTAATTGCTCTAGTAAATCAGCGAAGTTTTCACTGATGTGATCAAGTAGGGCACTAAAAGAGGCCACGGATTTGTTTTCACAGTTCATGTGAAACATAACGCCAGAAAGTTTATTGGCAATGCCTTGCTCTAATGCGGATTTTTTTACGCCAAGACGACAAAAAGGGCGTGCTGGATCGGCTAAGTCTTGTCCCGCTGCGCTGCGCTCAGGGTTGATGCGCAGGCCAATTTTGCAAGAATCAGGCACTAAATGAGCATAGCGAGCCAATTGAGATTGTGAGTTGAAGATGATCTTGTCGCTTTTATCAGCCACATCGATTACATCTTGCTCGCTATAACCAACGCTGTAGGCATGGGTTTCTTTACCAAAGGTTTCATAGCCCAGCATAACTTCATAAGGGCCACTGCTGGTTGTGCCATCAAGATAGGGCTCGATAGTTTTAAACACGCCCCAAGTTGAAAAACACTTCAGGGCAAGAACCAGCTTAACGCCACTTAACTCTTTTAGGCGCTTACACTTTTCAAGGTTTTCAATTAATTTGTCTTCATGGATCATGAAGTAGGGGGTTGCGAGTTCGTTCATGATTTAGCTCTAATATTCAGTTGAAAAAAAAGCCCCCAGTTGGGAGCTTTGTGATTTAAGCGCTAGGCGTCAGCTCTTGAACTTCCCAGCTTAAGCCAATTTCTGGCATCAGCTCTAGGAAGTGATCTGGGTTAAGTTGTTCCATATTGAACACACCTGGCTCAGACCATTTACCTTTGAAGTAAAGTAGTGCAGCTGTGATGGCCGGTACACCTGTGGTGTAAGAAATAGCCTGATGCTCAACTTCTTGATAAGCCTGCTCGTGGTCACAAATGTTGTAGATAAACACGCTACGTGCTTTACCGTCTTTTTTACCTTGTAACCAAGTACCGATACAGGTTTTACCTGTGTAACCAGGTGCTAACGAAGTAGGATCCGGTAACAATGCTTTGAGTACGCGTAGCGGTTGGATCTCAACGCCGTCAACATTGATTGGATCAGGGCTAAGCAGGCCAATATCGCGCATAACATTGAAGTAGTTAAGGTAGCGATCAGAGAAACCCATCCAAAACTCAATGCGTTTTGCTGGAATGAACTCAGCTAACGAGCGCACTTCATCGTGAGCCATAGAATACACTTTTTGCTTACCCACAACAGGGAAGTCAAATTCTAATACACGGCTGTGACAAGGTACTTGGTGCCACTCGTTATTTTCAAAGTAGAAAGAATCACCTTGAATTTCTAGCATATTCGTTTCAGGGTCGAAGTTGGTCGCAAATTTACGTCCATGATCGCCTGCATTAACGTCCATTACATCTATGGTGTCAATTTCATCGAATAGGTGCTTATGGCCATAAGCAGCAAATACGCTAACAACGCCAGGATCAAAGCCCGCACCTAGAATACCTGTGATGCCCGCTTCAGCGAATTTCTCACGAAACGCCCATTGTGGATCGTAGGCTTCTGGCACTTGCTGTCCAGGGCTGCATAAATCGGTCGCTACCGATGTATCTAAGTAAGCCGTTTTAGTTTGATAACAGGCTTCCATGATCGTGACATTAACCCACGGAGGTCCCGCGTTAATCACAAGTTTTGGCTGTACTTCTTTAATCAGCTTAACTAATGCCTCTAGATCATCCGCATCAACTTGTGCTGCTGTAATGCTGGCATTTTTGTCTTTTTGATTATCGCGTAGCGCAATAGAGGCAATGATTTTTTCACATTTTGCAATATTGCGTGACGCTATCGTGATATCACCGAAAACATCGTTATTTTGAGCACATTTATGTGCAATTACCCATCCGACCCCGCCGGCTCCTATTTGTAAAACTGACATAATATTTCCTAAAAATTATTTAAGCGCTTTCGCAAAATTGACGATCTTATCGAATAGCTCGTTAAAATTGTTCAGTGTTAAACAAGGGTTTAAAATGGTTAGCTTTAATGCTGCTTGACCATCTACGGTTGTTTCCCCTAGAACCGCAACGCCCGCTTTTAGTAATTCCACTCGTAATTGACGGTTGAACGCGTCAATGTTGTCATGGTTGCAATCACCTGTGTAGCGAAATAGTACTGTTGATAAAGGTGGCTCAGTCAATAACTCAAACTCTGGATGAGCATTAACTAATGCGGCCACTTGTTGGGTTTGTGCTAACAAGTGATCGATCATTTCACCCAGTGTATCACTGCCGACCGCACGTAATGTCATTAGCACTTTTAATGCATCAAAACGACGTGTGGTTGAAATGGTTTTATCAACTAAGTTTGGCAGATCATCACTTTCACGGTTTAAGTAATCAGCGTGATGCAATAAATACTTGAAGTTAGATTTATCTTTAAGCATGACGGCACTACAGCTGACCGGTTGGAACCAAAGCTTGTGAAAATCAACCGTGATAGAATCAGCTGTTTCAATACCCGCTAATCGTGTTTTAGCCTGACTTAAAATCAAGGCACCGCCATAGGCCGCATCCACATGGAACCAAATTTTGTATTGGTCAGCTAATTCGCGGATTGCGGTTAGGTTATCAATGGCACCGTGATCGGTTGTGCCGGCCGTGCCAACCACAACAAATGGGATCAGTTCAGCTTCTTTTAATTGAGCTAGTGTCTCTGCTAGTGCACTGATAATAATGGTGCCATCACGATTGGTGGGCACGCACACCACCGCCTTTTCACCTAAGCCCATCACAGAAGCGGCTTTTTTCACGGTAAAATGGCTCTTGGTCGAGCACAAGATGCGCAGTTTAGACGCGTAATCTGGCAGACCTTCTTTTTGGATATTGTGACCGGACATCACATCTGCAGCCCAATCACGCGCCATTAATAGCGCCATGATGTTACTTTGGGTTCCGCCGCTAGTGAATACACCATCACTGTGCTGATCAAAACCAAATTTGCGACATAGCCAATCGGTTACATACTGCTCAACATAAGTAGCAGAAGCGGATTGATCCCATGAATCCATTGATTGGTTTTGTGCTGCGATAAAGTTCTCGGCAGCGATACCTGCAATTAGCGGGGGAGTATGTAAATGTGCAATACAATCAGGGTGTTGTACTACGATGCCATTACGCGCGACCACTTCTGCTGTTTCAGCTATCACTTGAGATAGAGGGGCAACGTGCCCTTGCTCGAGTGATAAGCCATAAACCGCTTGCTGCAGGGTATTGGCATCCATGGCAGAGTAGGGCTTGTCAGCCCCTTCAAATAGCTGTACCAATTGCGCCGTGCTTTGATTCATAGCGTCACGGTAGCCATCGCTACCGTGTTGGCCAACTTGGATAAAATGTTGTTGCCAATTATTCACTTAACTTACTCCGCACACGCTTTTACAGCTTCAGCAAAAGCCCATGCTGCATAGTCAATTTGTTCTTCGTTAATGATCAGAGGAGGTAAGAAACGCAATACTGCGCCGTGACGACCGCCTTTTTCAATGATCAAACCACGCTCTAATGCTGCACGTTGAATGCGAGCGGCTAGCTCAGGGTTAGCTAATGGCTCACCCAGTTTGTTCACTTCACCTGGTTTAACGATTTCGATACCTATCATCAAACCTTTGCCACGAACTTCAGCAATGCACTCAACCTCAGTTTGTAACTGGTTTAATTTTTCAGTCAGGCGTTGGCCCATCTTCAGCGCATTTTCAACTAGGTTGTCACGCTTGATAATTTGCAGCGCTTTAGCACCGGTTGCCATGGCTAATTGGTTGCCACGGAAAGTGCCGGTGTGCTCACCTGCATTCCAACGGTCGAATTTTTTCTTAAAGACCAAACAAGATAACGGCAGACCACCACCGATAGCTTTAGACATGATCACTACATCGGGCTCAATGCCTGAGTATTCAAATGCATAGTTACGGCCTGAACGACCTACGCCACATTGAATTTCATCAAAAATCAATAGGATGTCTAGTTCTTCGGTAATACGACGTAGTTCTTTTAACCAAGCTGCTGATGCTGGAATAACGCCGCCTTCACCTTGGATTGGCTCAACGATGATCGCAGCTGGTTTGACAATACCACTTTCTTGGTCATGTAATACTGACTCAAGGTAGCGAATAGAGGCTTTATCGCCAGCTTCACCACCAAGACCAAACTTACAACGCAGTGAGTATGGGAATGGGAAGAAATGTACATCAGACATCAGACCCGTGCGGCGTTCTTTGGCATTTAGGTTACCGGTAAGGGCTAATGAACCATTAGTCATACCATGGTAAGCACCGTGGAAAGAAAAAATAGTATTCTTGCCTGTGTACAGTTTAGCTAGCTTGATAGCCGCTTCTACCGCATCCGCACCAGATGGACCACAAAACTGAATACATGCATCTTTAGCAAATTCAGTCGGTAGAAAATCCATCACTTCCTTGATGAAGGCATCTTTGGTTGGTGTGGTGATATCTAATGTTTGATACGGCACACCTGAATTTAACTTGGCAATGATTTCCTGGTTAATTTCAGGGTGGTTATAACCCAAAGGTAATGCACCCGCACCCGCTAGACAGTCTAGGAATGTTTGGCCTTTAGTATCTTGTACCAGCACACCTTTTGCGTGTTGAATCGCAATCGGGAAACGCCTTGGGTAAGAGCGTACTTCTGATTCATAGTGCTCTTGGCTTAACAACACGTTATCCGGTGTTAAGTCATACACTTCTTTGAAATCAGGAATCATTTGGTCTTGGATTAGCTCCTCAACCCCTAGGTTAACAACGTTATTCATACTGGTTATCCCAACAATAAATTTTTTGTGTTAATGACGCATGGATTTAGCGGAATTAACGAATAAATAGAAAACCCCTGCATATGGCCATGCAAACACAAAGCAATATAAAAGGGAGAAATTTAAATTGAGTAAGGGGCGATCAAGGCTCTGGCATCAGGCAAAATGGACTGATGACCGGATATAGGTTGGTCTGTTGAGAGATCATAATCATTTCGGGCTCCTAAATCTGTTAATGATAGACGCGGACTAACCTTGTCTACTCACTATCCCTACTATTACGGGGGCTGATTACCCCATACCGATTATCTTGTCTGCGCAGATTAAGGCCGCACAGCAAGGGCTGCTCATTTTATCACCAACTTGACGATTATCAAGCTAAGCGATCTTCCTATCTCACACTTTTTCGTCATTAGAGTTGACTGACGGATGTAAAAAGCGGCGCAAAAATACCATATATGACTAAATGTGCAAGTATTTTTAGAAATGAAACGAGAAAAATTTATTTCATAAATATTACAGTTAATAATAACTTTAATTTCATAGGGTTATATTGGCTATTTTGCAAACGCGTCGAAGCGCTTTTAACCAATAATTCGGATCAAATCCGGTGATTATAGGGGGAGTAAATAGTTGATTAGCGATGCTAATTTAAAAAAATTAGTGAGGGTAATAAAGCTAACCGAGGTTAGCTTTATTTTTTGTACTTGGGCTTAGCTGTTAAATCCCGAGCTCATCAAGTAAGTCTTGATCTATATCTACCGTTGGCGCTGCGGCTGGTTTAGTGGTCGAAGCCGCTGAGTTTTGCGTGTCATTAATGATTTGATCAGGATCGACGTCGTCTTTCGGATCAAAATCATGCAGTTTAATAAATTCGGTTTTGTCCATTGCCAGTTCAAGATAAAAAATGTTGTGTTTGGCAGTGGTGAAGGTGACGCGACGTGCTTGGGGTCTATCCAAATTGGTATCAATAGAGACAACTACTTGCTTATTAATGGTCAGCATTTTGGGTTGGTTTTGGGTAATCGAGGTGTGTAATTCCTTACCGATAGCGCCGGTAAAATCGCCCACGATTTGATTCATTAATTCGCCCATGACATTACCTACATCGTCTGAGGTATGCATGGTGGCCAGCTCTTCTTTTGGGATGCCCATGTTTACCATGTAATTATGGTAAATTTCGAGTGCGGCAGCAGCGGAAAAATTGATTAACACTAGGCCAGAAAAACCACCATCAAATAGCACGAAACAGCCAATATCTGGCTTTAAGCACGTTTTGTTTATTTTTTGTACCATGGCGGAGTAATTGATGTCGCTAGCAGTTGCACTAGAAAGCACGCTGGTAACGGACTTACATAACACCAACAGTATATCGTCTGTGGTTACTATTTCTGTTTTTCTCATTTATCTTCCCGTATCAGCAGGTTAATTAATATCTATGGTATTTATATATGCCATCTAGCATGAATTGGAAATGACTAAATTGGCATTCTGCTACCTTTGTCTCTTGTTATATTAGGTAATGACGCAGTTTTTGCCTTATTAAGTCGATTGATTTTACTTCTTTGTGATGTTTGCTTCGCGCTAAATGACTGCGCATTAGTGATTGAATCTATATTTTGAATGGGTATCCTAGTTTCTTATCTAAAGTAAAGGTAACTAGATGAAAGAGCAGAAGTTAGCTTGCCAAGTCACGGTGCTTGGCCAATTGGTGTCAAAACAAAATACGGTGCGATACTTTGCCGATGGCACCGCCATTTTACTACTGGATATAGTGGTTAAGAAATCGTGGCAAACGGCGCAAGGTGAACAAAAAAGCCAAGATACTTTTTTAACCGTGCGTGTGCTCGACCAATTAGCACAAACTGTTGCAACGGGGTTGCAAGCCGGAGATGCCATATTTGTCCAAGGTATATTGGGTAAGTATTTGGATGCCACCCAGATCCGCAGTGCAGGTAAAAATAAGCTCTATTGGAATCAGGTGTATTGCAGCGGTGAAGTGGTCAAGATTGACCATCTTAAAACCGTTAATGATGTGGACTATACAAAAGTTCAACTGCAACTTGACCATCATATAATGGAAGTTAATTTACGTGGTAAAACAGCTCAGCTAATGCGTGAAAAGCTGACTTTACAAAGCCAATTGCTGGTTGAAGGCGCTATCGGCTCAAAATCAACCAAGGTGAATGATGGGTTTGAACGTCATTATTGGTTAGATGGCCACACGTGTATTTGCTTTTAATCCCCATGAAGCCAAACTTGATGTTGCTGTTCATGGGGATGGCTAACTTGCATCAGCGAAAGGCTTCGCTAAATGAATTTATGCATGAGTTTGCCCAGGATAGGCTTGCTCAAGGGCGAGATAAACATCCTTAGCAAATTGTGCTGACTGGCTATCGAGACGGTTTAAGATATCCATCAGATGCTCGTTATCCTCACGGCCATGCCATATTTTGATGTATTCACCGGTTTGATAGCCATAGTCTTGGCGAAATAGGTTTAAGGTATTTTTACCCACATACATGCGATACAGTTGGTCAAAAGAAAGGCCAATTTGGCTCATACAACCGGCAAAAGCAAAACCATTAAAGCTACGCTCAGTTACCGCTGCACTGGCAAGCTTTTCTAATGTTTGAGCAAAATCTGCTTCAGTGTGCGGTTGGGTTAGCTCTTGGCAAAGCTGCTCGGCGATCTGCTCTAAAGCGGTTTTACCATCAATACGCAGACTCAAACCAAAGTGGAATATATCCACTAATTCCAGCATTACTTGTTCTGTATCGGGCGTCTGTTTTTTCCACCATTTCCAGCCATAGTGATCGAGCATTTCAGCACACTCAACCCAGATGGCGCGGTGCCAAGCAAACCCTTGGTCAAACCATTGTGGATGTACCTTGGTATTCATTTGATGTTGCATTTCTAACATTTGCTGAATTTGGCTCGTTACCGAACTTGCAGTCATGATGTTTCCTTGTCTTGCTTTTAACGCGTATAGTGGCAAAAAAGGTGGTATTGTTACGTCAGAAATGGCATTAAGCAACTAGTTTCAAAAAAGGGACAACAGGAGTCAGTGTTTTTGGTTATACAACGCATAAAATCTTGGTTCTTACCTCAAGATCTGATTGAACCACAGCAACAAGTATGGATAGAGCAGGTGATGCAAGGGTTTGCTCAATATCAGCAGCAACACCATTTCCAAGCCAAACTGATTACCCCTACAGTGGCTGATTTCCCCTCTAAGGCCACATCGGCATACGAGCTGGCACAAGCCACATTAAGTCAGTTAAAACTGTATTTTGGCCTGCAGCATCAAGGCTTTGCTATCAGGCCTCCGGTTAATTACCACACCCCTTATAGTGCGCAATTAACGGCGCCAATGACGATTAACCTGGCGACAAACGTATTGACTCAACCCGTTTACATTGACTACCACTCTGGCCATCTTAATAACCCCAACGCCTTAGTGTCGGTGTTTGCAATTCAGTTGTGTCAGTGGGTATTGACGCCGCAATTGCTAGCCCAAGTCACAACTGACGCGATGCGCGAGCAAGCAAACGAGCTTTTAGCTATCAGCTTAGGTGCGGGGATCATGGTCGCAAACAGCGCATTTACCTTTCGAGGTGGTGGCTGCGGCAGTTGCCATAATAGCAAGCTAGGCCGCCAAGCCATGTTATCGGAAGCCGAGGCTTGCTATGGTTTGGCCTTGTTTTGTCACCAAAATAATATCCCCTTGCATCAAGTTAAGCCGCATCTAAAACCGCATTTACGGGGTATGTTAAAGCAAGGTTATAAACAGCTGTTACGCTATCGCAGTGATAGTTCATCAACACATCAGCAGTTGAGTCAAAATTAGGAGAGTTCAATGAAACGGGCATTAACCGTCGCCATTTTAGCCTATGGGCTGATGGCTTGTAGTGACGATGTGGGCAAGGTGAGTTTAGGTATGTTCACCACAAAAGATGTTCATATCGAGGCGCTAACCGATCCTAAAATACCGGGTGTTACCTGTCATCTTAGCCATATAAAGGCAAACTTGGATTTTGCCGATCCTTCGGATATGGGCATTTCATGCCGGCAAACGGGGCCTATTACGTTAGCGCAAATTAATCAAATAGATAAGTCGAAGAGCGGCGAGGTGGTGTTCTCGGCCTCAAAGAGTATTTTATTTAAAAGTTTGAAAGTTAGGCGGTTATTTGATGCTGAGCACCAAACCTTACTTTATTTAAGCTATTCAACCAAAGAAACCAACGGCAGCCACAAGCATTCATTGTCAACCGTTCCCTTGTTCGGCAGTGACGCTTGGCAAGCACCGAGTCAACAATAATGTCAAAACACGCAGTACAGCAGTTATACGAAGAGCGTATGGCACGGGTAACTCGGCCATATTTAGCGCGTGGCGCTAATGTGGTCAGATGCCGCCAATGTATGATCAATCTTCACCTTTGCATTTGCGACCACAAACCTAAATTGCACAGCAAAGCCGCATTTTTATTGGTGATGTATGACGACGAGGTGCTCAAACCCAGCAATACTGGCCGTTTAATTGCCGACCTAGCTGATGATTGTCATGCCTATATTTGGTCAAGAACCGAGCCTGATCCTGCCATGCTCAGGTTATTAAATGATCCACAATATCAGCCCTACGTGGTGTTTCCACAGGAATATTGCCAAGCTGAAAGGGTAGTGGTGCATAAGCCGATACTGGCCTCGGACAAGGTACCGCTATTTATTTTGCTTGATGCGAGCTGGAGCCAAGCGCGGAAAATGTTTAAAAAAAGCCCTTGGCTTGATAGCTTCCCCGTCTTGTCATTTTCACCTGAGTTGGTGTCACGTTACTTGATCCGTAAAAGTGTTCAAGATCATCAATTAGGGACGGCAGAAGTAGCCGCTCTCGTCTACGACAGCCTAGATGAGCCGCAAAATGGCGCCATTATGAATGCATGGTTTGATGTATTTAAAGAGCACTATTTGACTGGGAAAATGCAGCGTCAGTTACCTGAGCCGGGGGCATTAGCTAGGCTAAAAGCCATATTGAAATAGTAACTCTTGGCCTGTGAACGGCCAGATTAAGTTAAGAATAGCTATATTATTATGCCATCATGCTTCCATTCATAATTATTGGCGCACCTTATCAGTATATCGATTCAATTGGATCTATCATCGCTATAAATACCGCACCTTTGCTTTGTAATAAAAAATTTAACTCGATGTCATCTATTTGAAATCAATAACCTAGAGGAGTTCTTTAGCTATATGCTGAAAATGATTAATTAGCACATTGGCAGGTGAGATTTGCTCGTCTATTTTGAATGTTACGGCTTAATTTGGCATTTGCTTAGCAGCAGCCACCGGGTAACGAGTTGCCTAATTGATGGGAAGGCACTTGTTAATATTCATTTTTGTGGAGAAATTAATTATGCGTACAACACACAAGCTTTCCGATGCCTTGATCATGCTACACACCCAAAAGCAGACTAAAAGAGGGTGGTTGCAAACTTATGTTATTCCTCATTCATCCGTCAAGGTATTGCAAATTTGTACGCCAAGCCCACAAAAAGACCAGACCATGTGCTGTTTATCTTGTTATTTTAATCGGAAAACCTTCAAAAATGGGCAATGTTACGGCGAGATAGATGGGGAGCATTTTGTCGTGCATTAATGCAAAAATTGCGAGGGAAGGGAGCGCTTGCTCCCTTTTTTATTGCGTTTAGCTGCGGCTAGTCACTTCTAATAAATGATAGCCAAAATCAGTTCTCACTGGACCTTGAACCGTGTTTACTGGGGCGCTAAATACGACCTTATCAAACTCTGGTACCATCATACCCGGTGCAAACTCACCTAAATCACCGCCTTGAGCGCCTGATGGGCAAGATGAATGTTGTTTAGCGAGCTGAGCAAAATCAGCTCCCGCTTCGATTTGCGCTTTTAACTCGTTACATTGTTGTTCAGTGTCGACCAAAATATGGCGTGCGGTTGCTAATGGCATAGTTGATGTCTCTTTGCTTATGAATGTAAAAAAAGTGTACCCGATCCTTTGACGTTTACCAACTTGTCGGGCAATCAATTAGCGTTAACTCGCGCAATATATGTTATTGATAACATGCCTGATGGTAATGCTTACGACATACAGAAATGTATTTATCGTTGCCACCAATTTCAATTTGGTTACCTTCTCTTAGCACCTCGCCTTGCTCGTTCACGCGCACCACCATATTGGCTTTGCGACCACAATGACAGATGGTTTTAAGCTCCACTAATTTATCGGCCCAAGCCAACAAGTACTGACTGCCTTCAAATAACTCGCCAACAAAATCCGTGCGCAGACCATAACACAAGGTGGGAATATTCAGTTCATCGACAACTTGCGTTAGCTGTTTAACTTGTGCTTTTGACAAAAACTGACTTTCATCGATCAACAAGCAATCGATCTTTTGGTTGCTGTTTAACTGCTTCACCGCCATGAAAATATCCGTATCACCATCATATACATGAGCAGCTTGGCTTAAACCAATACGCGAGCTTACGCGACCGACCTGAACTCGATTATCGATGGCGGCGGTAAAAATTTGGCTGTTTAAGCCTCGCTCATAATAGTTATAAGCAGATTGTAATAATGAGGTTGATTTACCTGCATTCATGGTGGAGTAATAAAAATAAAGCTGAGCCATGCTAACGCACCTAGCAAAAAAATAAGGCCGGATTCTACCCTAAAACACATCGAGTAAAAAATGATTCGCCGCAGTAAAGCGCGCTGTTAACCAAGCGAGGATTCGTTTATTTACAAATAGGCTAAACGAGTTTTGCCAAGCTAAAGCTCAAACAGCTATGTAAATAGCTGCGCATTTTAAGGCAGATGAAGCTATAATGCGCCGATTATTGTAAACAGGTGTAGATCATGGCAAAGACAGGAATAATTAACTCATTACAGATTGTAAAAATGGTGCCTTTTGGCGCATACCTTGATGCAGGTGATCTGGGTGAAGTGTTATTGCCAAATAAGTTTCTGCCCAGCGATTGCGAGGTTGGCGATTGGTTGGACGCGTTCTTGTACACAGATTCTGAAGACATGATCATTGCCACCACGCAAAAACCTCTGGCGCAAGTCGGCCAATTTGCTTACCTAAAAGTGCTCGCAAATAGCGGCCCTGGTGCGTTTTTAGATTGGGGGCTAGATAAAGATTTGCTAGTGCCGTTTAATCAACAACGCACCCCAATGGAAGTCGGCAGAAAGTACGTTGTATATGTTTATCGCGACGAACAAACTCAGCGTCTTGCTGCATCAACCAAGCTAGATCGCTTTCTAGATAAGAAGCAACCACGCTACAAAAAGCATCAACAAGTTGATGTGATGGTCGCTCAGCGTACCGATTTAGGTTACAAGGCCGTTGTTGATAACACCTTCTGGGGGGTTATTTACAGCAATGAAATATTTAAACCTATTCGCGTTGGTCAACGTCATCAAGCTTATATTAAGCAAGTGCGTAATGACGGTCGGATTGATTTAAGTCTACAACCGCCGCAACATGAAATTGTTGATCAACTTAGTCAGGCGATTTTAGATCACCTAGCACAACATGGCGGTAGCAGTAACCTGAGTGATAAAAGTGATCCGCAAGTGATTTCACAGCACTTTGGCGTAAGTAAAAATGCCTTTAAGCGCGCCATAGGTGGGCTGTTTAAACAAGGTAAAATCGCGTTAAGTAAAGAAGGCATGAAGCTGATTGATTAGATCAGCTTCCCATTAGCCTTTTCGTCGGCCACCCGGTGCTTGCGCTATAGCACCGTAGCCACGCCAGACATTACGACAACGTTGACAGTAATTATCGGGAATACTGCTGGAAAACTTCAACTCATAACCTTTACCCCTGCGCACCACATAGACGTCACCAGTGACCGAGCTAAATGCAAATATTCGCTTTAATTCGGTTTGAAAATAAGCTGGCATCGTTCCTCTTTTATAGCTTATCTTGCCTTGGCTCAGGTTCACCCATATCGGGGCAGTGATCTTTAACAGCATGAATTTCCTCCCTATACTGCGTACCGTTAACGTACGGTTCCAGAGGTATAAATAGATAAGGTGGTCAAATCACTGTGTCCGGCATTTTTCATCACCGTTTGCAGTGGTTGATTTTGTGCTATGGCATGGCTTATCCCAGTGTGCCTGAGTGAATGTACGCTAAAGCCGCTTAATTCTCGGGCTTCATAAGGGTAACGCTCCATCATGGCTTGCGCTGTTAGCTCAAATACTTCATTGACTATACCGCGAATGGCTTCCACACCAAGCTGAGCTTGCAATATACCTTTTTCGCGACCATGAGTACCAGCCTGATGGCGCACAAAAAGTGGTGTTTGTTCATTTGGCAAAGGTAACGGCGGCAAATTTAAAAATGCACGGTACTGCTTAAGTGCATCTAAAACGGCTGGCGGGCAGGGGACTTGACGACTTTTTCCGCCCTTACTCTTGGCAATATGAAACACCCAAACGCCGCTACGGTGCTTTTTAAAATGACTCATCAGCGGTGTAAATCCAGGCCGAGCTGCAATTTCAGATACCCGAGGATAAAGATAATAAAGCATTGTAAACAATAGCTTAGTTCGCATGTGTTTATCAGGATCTTGGCTTGCCAGTTGCGCTACCATGCGCTCAACCCATTGCCACTGTAATTCACTCAACCCTTTATCTGTTTCTTCCGATTCGGCCACTCGCGTATTATTCACATTTAGTCGACGCAATAATACCGCGGCTGGATTTTTATCCATGTATTCCACATCGGCCAAAAATAAGAAAAACCCACTGAGCAGGGAAAGCTGCGCCTTTAGTGTGGCTTCCTTGCGGATATAGCCGGCTTCACCTCGAAGTACAAAAGGTCGCCATTTCGGATTAATCTGTTGCTCACCGGTTTGTTTGTCATTCACAAAGTAGGGGTAGGAGGTGGGGGCAATAAGCTCAAGCGGCGGGTCATTACAAAAATCAACAAACTTACGCAATAAGATCCGATCAACCTCAGCCAAGCTCACGCGTTGGACAAACCACAACCAATTAAATAACGTATTCAATTCACCGCGAATAGACTTAAAGTTATTGGCGTTAAACCGGTTTTCTGCCAAGTACTCAATGGCCAAACTGTAGCTATAGCTGGCGTCAGTGATGGTATTGTCCAACGTCGTTATCTGTGTATTGATTTGTGCAATGCCAGTATCTAATTGATCGGCATGAGGGAACAAAGGAATAAATGGCACCATAGCCTAAAATGAGCTTACCCGTATAATTAGCGTTATACGGATAATAACTGTATATAAATACAATATCTAGCTTAAGCTAATGCACTTTTAGTGCCGATATCATGTGCCAATGACAAAGTAAGACGAAAAACGATGATAACGATTCAATCTTGGTTAGTTTTAAATCATATTTGTTATTTATCAGGTAAAAAGTGTGATCTATATTTTTTCGTGTTGCTACGTAAAATCCCAAGAACTTAGCCAGTAAAACCTAGTAGTTTCTTTCATAGCGAAGCCAAAAATTTTTCTATTTCTTTTAATTTTCCCCAATTTTGATCACGGCGTAATACGTTATCAATTTTTACTTTTTCTTCTTGATGTATGGTTTTTATATCAGCAATGCTTTTTTCTAGCTCACTTATGGTTTCAACCTCATCAGCCATGGATAGCAAAGGCCGATATACCTTGAGATACATATCGAGCAATTGTTCAATTTCGTCAACTGTTGTAAAAGCCAGTCGATAAAAAGTTGATTTGTACTCAATGGTTGCGTTATTTTCAAACCAGCAAGAAGCATTAAGGATAGTTTTTAAGCCAAAAAAGTGCTCTGATAATGAATGCCAAATTTCAAGTAATCTTTCTTGTTCATCGTAATGGTAACTAGTATAACGCTCCTGACATATGACTGCGAGCCAGTAGTATCTTTCCAATGTAGCCAGTATTTCTTGGCATTTCAAAAAAGTCATATCGGGCTTGACTGTTGCATCTGTGGACTGTGTTTTGAAGATCATTTGGGGATACATGTGTTGCGCTATATATGCACTTCGGTAAGAGATGCACATCGGAAGAATCACAGATTCAATGGAACAATTCTGCTCAACATCGTTTAGATTTGCCACTAACTTTCGAATCGTTATATACCGTGCCATATGATCAATTCTGTGAGTTTTCTTTTCTATACCAAATAAATAGGTAGCAAATCTGGCACATGCTAACGCAAAGATAACAAAGGTCGTTTTTGGATAGAACACATCAAACTGTTCCAGAGACTGAAGAAAAATCGTAAGGGAAAGAATATCAAAATGATTCCGCACCAAAATTAGCTCATATAAGCAAGATAACAGCAAAATACATATTGATCCGATTTTGAGTCTAGTACCCATATTGGTTAAATCTCCATTTATTAAGTCATAGCATATTAACATAGTCCACTTAACAACAACGAATACCACAAATATACAACTGCGCATTATGTTTATTATGTTAAATAGAGTATTCATAGGACTACTCGGTTATATTTGGTACATCATTCAATTTGAGATTTGCGGATCTTATGAGATTCGTTATCTCTTGGTAAACTACTGAAATAATGAGAAAAGTTATTCTGACACTGTGTTGATAATCGTTTGAACAGAAAAATGGACTCCTACGTGAAATCTGGGTAGCATTAACTACACAACACATTCAGATTTCACGTCGCGCCGTATAGTGCTATCTCCACTTTTTCTTTAATCTCGATGAAATATCAGCTCTTCAAACTAAGCCAATACCTTCGGGCTGTGTTGACCTTGACCTTGACCGCTGCAAGCGCAGAGTTCGAATGGCTTGCTGGCAACAATGGCGCAAGCCGAGAACCAACGTCAGAAACCTGTTATCCCTTGGCGTGCATATCCAGTCAGCTGTTGCTTGCGGTATCACCTGATTATGCGTACGGTTTAACACCTAAACGCTTTATCACCTCATGATTGTGCATTACACGCGAGACTGCACTCTCGGTGTACCACCAATTATCCCTACGAGTACTGCTATCGTTTACAAAGTAACTGTGAAGTTCCAAATATTGAGGTAAAGCATGTTTGAATAAGTACTTAGCCCGCTTTATGTGGAAAGCCGTTGTCAATATTGCAACTGACCTTTTCGCGACGTCACTCTCTAAAATAATCTCTGCGGAATATTGTGCATTCTCTACTGTATTTTTTGCGCGTCGCTCTAAGATAATGTCCGAATCTGAAACACCATTATCCAATGCATACTCTTTCATCGACTCAAACTCTGGCTTTTGATCTATTGCCAAGTTGCCACCTGACAATAGAAGTTTGGAGACTTTTTTCTCCTTGTACAGTCGTACTGCAGTTGGCATCTTATATTGAGTAGCTTTGTAACTACCCAGTACAACAAGCACCTCTGCATGTTGGAACTCATCTTGGTGTGTCGGGAAGACTACCTGCGTAATACTCTCGATTTCTCTTTTGTTCAATCCAAATCCCTTACACAATTGAGTGAGAACGTAATATCCGGCCCTTCAGTTATATATTTACGCGTGTAAATCACCACGCACCTAGCAGCAATCTGCGTGAATAAATCGCTACTCGTGGTCGCTTAATGGCGTAATACATTAGCATCTTCTTGAAATTACTCCAATTGTAACTGCGTCTGCCACTTCGCCTATTTTACTAAGCATTGAAGTACACAGCCAAAATGGCTGAACAGTAATCTAGGACAGCAAACTTAGCTTTTGTTATAACAAAGTTGACACTGACCATAGGCGGCGTACAATTAGTCATGTTATAACAATGTACCTACTAATGAGGTGAATTATGCGCACTCAAGTACGAAAAATCGGTAATAGTCTCGGCAATATAATCCCTGCCGCTTTCATCAAACAACTTGGCTTAGTTGAAGGGGCTGATATTGAGGTTAAAGCCGATGGGAATAAAATTATTATTGAGCCAATCAAACGTCAGAAGAAGCGCTTTCCGTTTAGTGAACAAGAGCTATTGAATGGTTTAGATGCTCATACAGCTCATGCTGATGAATTGGCGTTTGTATCGGATAAAGAGTTGGGCGAGTAATGGCGCAGTATGTACCTAAACGTAATGAAATTGTTTGGCTAGATTTTGAGCCTGTGAAAGGCAAAGAGATCGGGAAGTATCGCCCTGCATTAGTCCTTTCAAGTAAAGAATACAATCAGCAAACCGGGTTGTTAATTTGCTGCCCGATTAGTACCAGTATTCGAGGTCAAGCTACCGAAGTGCCAGTGAATAACCTCGATAAACCAAGTGTTGTTGCTTCAAGTTTAATCCAGACTCTTTCGTGGAAAGACCGCAGTGCGAAGAAAATTACCACTGCTGAAAATGGTGTAATGGAAGATGTTTTGCTACGGCTTATCCCGTTGATTGGCGCTGAATCGTTATTCGATGAGTAGATTGTTTTGATCGAATGTTTCCCACTACAGATGAATTACCGGAAGGTGGTTTAGGTAAACTCATCAAAATCAGTAAAACTGATCCAACGTTAAAGTGACTACACAATAACTGCTTGGTTGGCCTTGTTTTTTTACGCTCTTCATAATCTTGGCTACACTATCCGTATGCCACTTAAAATCCTAAGACTATGAAGCCAGCTAAATTACCCGATAATGAACTTGAACGCTTACAAGCCCTCTATCAATATGATGTGCTTGATACCGACGCTGAGCGTGTATTTGATGATTTAACCGAGTTAGCATCGCAGATTTGCGAAACGCCGATTTGTCTCATTAGTTTAGTGGACCCAGATAGACAATGGTTTAAATCTAAAGTGGGTTTAGATGCTCAGCAAACGAGTCGTGAAATTGCTTTTTGCTCTCATGCTATTTTACAAGATGAATTATTCGAAGTGCCCAATGCATTAGAAGATGAACGCTTCTTTGATAATCCACTGGTGACAAGCGCACCTGATATCCGTTTTTATGCCGGTATGCCACTAAAAACACCATCTGGCCATAATATTGGTACGCTTTGTGTTATCAGTGAGCAGCCAAAAAAGCTCACTAAGCAACAGCGTCATGCTTTGGCTATTTTAGCGCGTGAAGTTATTTCTCAGCTTGAGCTACGAATTCAAAATAAAAAACTCGAGCTAGCAAACAGCTTTAAAACCCAATTCCTTTCGAATGTCTCCCATGAAATTCGCACGCCATTAAATGCAATCATTGGCTTGTCAGATTTACTGCTGCAACATAAATCCTTGTGCGATATTGACCAACAGGCAAAAGACTACATTCAACAAATCGCCTTTAGCGGTGATCGCTTATTAGGCATTATCAATTCGGTGCTCGATTTAGGCAAAATTGAATCCGGTAACATGGAGCTTGAGCCCTCGCCAATCAATTTAGTTGAAGTGCTTGATAAAAACACCGCCTTACTCAATATCAAAGCACAGCAAAAAGGCGTGATAATTGAATCCAGCAATGGTTTACCCGAGCCAACCATGGCTATGATGGATGCAACTAAACTGTCGCAGATTTTTTCAAACCTACTTAATAATGCTATCAAGTTCACTCCCGAACATCGCCACATTTTTGTGAACTATCATCTCATTAACAGTGACTTAATCATCGAAATCAAAGATCAAGGTGTGGGTATTAGTCAGGCCGATCAAGCTTGTTTATTTGATAAGTATGTACAAGTGGGTAAACATAAATCAGAGCAAGAAGGCACTGGTCTTGGCTTATCCATCACCAAAGGATTAGTTGAATTAATGGGCGGCAATATTAGTTTAATCAGTGAATTAGGCCATGGCAGCACCTTTCGTGTTTGCTTACCGCTGACGCTGATTGAATCACCTGAACAACCCGCCATTGCTCAATATCAAGGTAAATTGCCCTGCGATCTACGGGTGTTAATTGTTGAAGACAACAAGGTAAACCAAATCGTACTGCAAGCATTACTGGATAATATTGGTGTCAGTCATGACACAGTTGATACTGGTGAGGCTTGTTTAAACCAAGTGCTTCAGCACCAGTATGATTTGATTTTAATGGATATTAATTTGCCGGGCATCAGTGGCCTTGAAGCCACTAAGCAGCTGAAACAAGACAATTACTCGAGTAAGATTGTCGCGCTAACAGCCGATGTTTTTTGCCGTAATGAAGAAAAAGCCCTATTTGACGATTTCTTAACTAAGCCGATTCAGATTGAAGGTTTACGCCAAGCACTCAACAAATTATTTCACGCTAGACTAAGCTAACTGCTCAGCTCTTCTTTAACGTGTACTGATTAACGATTTCGCGCTAAGGGTTGCCCAGCCAGCTTTTCAATTAGCGCATCACCGGCTGGCCAATCACCAAATCCTGCCTCGGTATGAAAATGATCTGCCCCTTTAAAAAAGGCAAGCTCACTACCCCAACACTGCGCAAAATGTTCACTGACTTCGGCTCGCGCATGGCCATCGTTATCACTGTAAGCCAAAATAGACGGAAACCAGAGCTTTTGCTTGGCTTGAGGACGCTGAACTTGAATGGCTTTGACGGCGGCATCGCTATCAATATCAGCGGGAGCCACTAATAAAGCCCCTATTACATTCGGATTTTGATACTGCTGCGCCCATTGCACTATGGTATTGGCACCGCAGCTGTGGCCGACCAATATCACCTTACCTGATACTTGCGCTAAGGTGTTTTCTAAGCCTTGGATCCAAGTTTCACGCACAGGTGAAAGCCAATCCTGCTGCTGAACCCTTAAGGTATGTTGAAATTTCTTTTCTATGTAAGTTTGCCAGTGCTCTGGACCGGCATTGGTGTAACCAGGGACATTTACCAGGGTAATCTTCATCGCTGACTGTCGCTTATTAACTAATGACTATGGGCCACGCCATTCTAACAAGCTCCATGCATATTGAGCTAGTTTGTTGGTCTATTTTTGTGGGATTTGAGCAAGCCTTGGCAACCCGAGATGCTCACAAAGCTTACCCATCACAGTCCCCGCTTGTTTGCTTAACGCTTTGTTTTCGTTTATTTAAATTGGCAAGTTAGATGTTTAGCAAGCGCAGGGTTTAAAAGTGTCATCCATTAAACCCAAATAAGCATGATGGCATAATTTTATATGTGTGTCATGTATCTTAAATAACGTTTGACCCAATTGTGTTTTCTTCTCAACCCATACCGCGCGCAAAAACAGAGATTGTCTCAATTCCTGAACACTGCTACTATTTACTGTATATTTATACAGGTTTAATATCAATGCGTATCATCCCAATCAAAGTGGCCTGTGGGATCACGGGGTTTGAATCTCCTGCGGCTACCTATACCGAACAAAGATTAAGCTTAGATGAGCTTTTGATTGAACATCCTAATGCCACCTTCATTGGCCGCGCTTGCGGCGACAGTATGCGCAATGTCGGCATCATGGACAATGATATTCTGATTGTGGATCGCGCTTACCGCTATAGCCATCTTGATGTTATCGTGGCCAACTATAACGGTAATTTTGTCTGTAAAATCCTTGATCTTAACAAGCGAATGCTACTTTCTGGCAATGATGAAGAAGTGCCCGTAACCATTACCGAGCATGATGAATTCTCCATTGAAGGCGTCGTCACCCGCTCGGTTCGTTTGCACAAGCCTAGCCACTTACTGCTGGATTAAGCGATGTTTGCCTTAGTTGATATTAACGGTTTTTACGCCGCCGCCGAAGCGGTGTTTGATTTGTCATTGCGACGTCGCCCTGTGATAGTGTTAACCAATAACGATGGCTGTGTTTGCGCCATGAATAGCCGCGCCAAAGCCCTAAATATCCCCCGCTTTGCCCCATATTTTAAGGTTAAAGATCGCTGTCAGCAGCATCAGGTAGCCGTGCGCTCCAGCAATTATGAACTCTATGCCGACTTATCCGCTCGCTTTAGCCAAACTTTGGCGCAGTTTTGCAGCAATATGCATGTTTACAGCATCGACGAAGTGTTTCTTGATTTAACAGGCATGGCGCCTTTGTGGCCCAATTTTGAACAACTTGGCCACGCTATTCGCCGCTGTATCTGGACTCAGCTACGATTACCTGTGAGCGTCGGCATTGCCAATACTCTAACCTTAGCCAAAGCGGCCAATCACGCGGCGAAAAAGCTAGCTGGCTATCAAGGGGTTTGTGTTATTCATAATGACCAACAGCGCCAAGCTATTTTAAGGCAAATGGAGCTTGAAAATATCTGGGGGATAGGTCGGCGATTAGCCAAAAAACTACCGCTATTACACATAAATAATGGCTTAGAGCTAGCGAACATGAAGCCCGAGATAGCCAAGGCACAAGTGAATATAGAGCTGGCGAATACGGTGCGCGAGCTCAAAGGCGAAGCGGTTAAAAGTTGGGATCAAGTCAGGGCGAATAAACAACAAATTTTCTCCACCCGAAGTTTTGGTGAACGGGTAACGGATCGCACCAGTCTTAATCAAGCACTGGTGCAACACGGCGCGATTGCAGCCAAAAAAGCACGCCAGCAAGGCAGCTTATGCCGCTATATGATGGCCTTTGCGGCAACCTCTCCCTTTGATGCTAACCCTATGTCATTTAAGCTATTTCATACCTTCGCCCAAGGCACAAATGACAGCGCGGTCATCGCCAAAGCCCTGAGCGCACAGCTGGATAAACTGTATCAACCGCAGGTGCCTTATTATCGAGTCGGGGTCGGTTTGTTAGAGCTAATTGATGAGCAGCAACAGCAGCTGGATTTGTTTTGTGTTGAACGGGCCAACCCCGCGTTAATGCGCTGTATGGATCAAATCAATCAACGCTTTGGTCAGGTAATGCAACTGGCCGGCGAAGGCATCAGCAAACCTTGGGCCATGCGACGAGCCTTTTTATCGCCGCAGTATACAACCCGTTGGTCTGATATCCCGCAGATCCGCTGCTAAACCGCCCAGCTACGATTTGCGGTCGCGTTTTTAACTAAACTAGGTAAAATGTGGCCAGTATGATTCAAATTGGAATGTTATTGTTATGTCATCATTAGCCGATCAGCTACTCAAGTCAGGGTTAGTTTCCAAGCAAGCCGCGCGCAGTGCACAATCTGAAAAGCGCAAAAAACAAAAACAGAAAAAGAAAAAAGGCACGGTTGAAAAAACCGAGTTGCAACTTGAATTAGAGCAAGCTGCAGCAGCGCAAAAGCAAAAAGACGAGGCATTAAATGAAGCCCGTAAAGCCGCCGCCGCTGAAAAAGAGCGCCAAGATCGCGTCAAACAAATCATTTTACGCAACGCAATTAAAGATATTGAAGGCGACGTTGAATACAAGTTCACCTATGACAAAGTCATCAAATCCCTGTGGGTGACAGCCAAAATCCAACAGGATTTAGTCAAAGGTCTATTAGCGGTCGTCACCTTAGATGAGCGCTTTTACGTAGTACTAGACCAAGTCGCACAACGCCTGGACAGCATAGATGCCAACGCGGTCGTGCTACTACATGAAAAAACCGCTGCCACCCAAACCGAAATTGAAGAAGAAGACCCTTACGCGGGTTATGAAATTCCAGATGATTTAATGTGGTAATTACGCAAGCCGCGAACCAACAGCAAGCGCCATTTCTGTTGGCTCGCGGCCGATTATGCTGACTTATTCGGGCTCATCCGGATCGTCCATTGGCTCCAGACTGAGTGATAATCCCGATGACGTTTTCATCGTCGTTCCATCTTGCTCTTGCTCTAACGTTTCTTCACCTTGGCCTTTATGATGCAATTTAAAGCGCAGCCGTAGGTTATTCGGTGAATCAGAGAATTTAATCGCTTCTTCTTCGGTGATTCGGCCTTCAAGGGTTAAATCAAACAGCGCCATATCGAAGGTTTTCATGCCCAGCTCTTTGGACTTCTCCATCACTTCTTTAAGTAAACCAAAATCGCCCCGTTGCACCATATCCCTTACTGTTGGGCTGCCTAACATGACTTCCACCGCCGCGCAGCGCTTACCGTCAACCGTTGGCACCAAACGCTGCGATACAAAGGCACGTAAGTTATTACCTAAGTCATTAAGTAGCTGTGGGCGGCGCTCTTCAGGGAAGAAGTTGATGATCCGATCAAGGGCTTGGTTAGCGTTATTGGCATGCAGGGTCGATATTGCCAAATGACCCGTTTCAGCAAACGCCAAGGCATGCTCCATGGTTTCCCTATCGCGGATCTCACCAATTAAGATAACATCAGGCGCTTGGCGCAAGGTGTTCTTGAGGGCAGCGTGGAAACTGCGAGTATCAACACCCACCTCGCGTTGGTTAATAATACTCTTCTTATGCTGATGAACATATTCGATGGGATCTTCAATGGTGATGATGTGACCACCTTGGGTCGAGTTACGATGATCAATCAAGGCGGCCAAAGAGGTCGATTTACCCGAGCCCGTACCACCAACAAACAAGACCAATCCGGTTTTGGTTAAAATTACTTCCTTTAACACTTCGGGCAGTTTGAGATCTTCAAACTTTGGAATGTCCATTTTAATGTTACGCGCCACAATGGAAATTTCATTACGCTGCTTAAAAATATTGACGCGAAAACGGCCAACACCATGAATCGATAGCGCCAAGTTCATCTCGAGCTCTTGCTCAAAAATGGCTCGTTGCTCGCTATCCATGATCGAATCGGCAATGGCCTGAATTTGCCCTGGTTCAAAACGGGTTTTGTCGATGGGTTTTAATACCCCTTGAAACTTACCGCATGCTGGTGCACCAGTAGAAAGGTAAAGATCCGAGCCATCGTGGCTAGCTAAGACCTTTAACATTTGTTCAAATTCCATATATTACTCCGCGCTAATTACTTATGCACTGACTCATTATTTAGCGTTAATTAATGAATCAGATCACTTACTTTGACCTGCCGTTTTAATCAAGTCATCAAACTGGTGTTTAAACTTAAGCATGGCCTGCTCAGTTTCTTTGGTTAACTGGGGGTTAACTAATTCAATGGGATTACGCTCAGCCAAATGCAATTTGGTCAGAGAGGCCCCAAACTCCTGCTTAAACATTTGGTTATATTCACCCGATTGGTAAACACGATTAAGCCCTAATTCAACCCGCTTGGCGAGTTCGGGATTCGCTTTATTAACAAAATAAAATAGCGGAAATGGGTAGTAAATCATCATGCTATCTTCGATTGCCAAACCTTTATTAGGGTGACTCTCAAACTCTTGCACTATCTCATTGGCACCACGAGAGAAACAATCGAAGCGACCAACACTAAGCTGATCGAATAAAATGGCATACTTGGTGCTTTTCCATAAGGTTAAGCCATTGGCTTCCATGATAGAGGTATCAGGCCAGTCTTGATGCTGGCCAATCACCAATTTAGAGCCGACCAGCTGGTTCAAGTTAGCGATGCCATTAAATAATGACTGTTTACCTTGCTGAATAAGGCAAACACGGTAACTTAGCAAGGTACCTGTAACAGGAAACCGTACCGGAATGGCCACGGTTTCACGGAATTTATTGGGTCCAAACACAGCAATGTCAATATTAGGACTTTGCGCAAGAAAGCGGATCACACGTCCCTGCTCCATCGGATCAGAAGCCACAAGCTCATAATCACCGTATTCGGGCTTAGTTACATCCAATGCTTTGATCAACAATTGCGGCACTATGTTATTGGGATGAGTTAAAAGCTGATCCCATACCGTAATGGTTTGTTTGGCATAGGCTACAGGGCTCATCCACCATAACCAACAGAGCAAAAATAGGCCAATATAAGTACGCATAAAACACCTTTTGTTGCAACAATCGTTAAAGTTTATGCTTGATCTAGTAAAAAGCAGCAGTCTATTAAATAATAGACCGTGACAACAGATTCAAAACCGATACAGAGTAATTAACGTGATCTTGCTGACAAAGCGCAAAAAAAACATGGGAAAATCAGTGCTTAGCTTTTGTTATTAAGAAAAAATCGCACTCAAAGAACCAATCAAGGAAAGCTATGCAACGCATTATCGCCTTAGTCGAAGATGAGCCAACCATTGCAGCCAATTATCAAGCCTCTTTTCAACGCTTAGGTTTTACCGTCCATGTCTTTGCCACGCGCAGTGAAGCACTTAATTATTTTGTCGAGCATGGTTTGCCCGATTTAGCCATTATCGATGTTGGCTTAGCCGATGAATATGAAGGCGGATTTGACCTCTGCAGGCAGTTACGCGAGCAGTCAGCTACCTTACCCATTATATTTCTCACCGCGCGTGACAGTGAGCTAGATGAAGTGTCGGGGTTACGACTCGGAGCCGATGATTATTTAACCAAAGACATTAGCCTAACCCAAATGATCGCCAGAGTGAAAGCCCTGCTCAGGCGGGTTGATGCCCTTGAGCAACGCGGCAATCAAAATAGTGACACGCTGATCCGCGGTGAAATGGAAATAAACAATCTCACTATGACCATTACTTGGGGTCAGCAACCGGTAGAATTAACCCTGACCGAATTTTGGATTGTCCATGCGCTTGCTAAGTACCCCGGTCAAGTTAAGTCGCGCCAACAGCTGATGGACGCCGCCAATGTGGTGCAAGATGACAACACCATCACCACACATATCAAACGGATCCGTCGTAAATTCAAGCAGATCGACGACAATTTTGATCATATTCGCACCGCTTATGGCATGGGCTATCGCTGGAGTGCACAGTGAAATTAAAGACCCAGCTATTACTTATCTCAATTGTTATGCTGGGCCTTCCTTGGGCGGGTTGTCAAAGCATTAAGGAAATTACTCAAGTCTTGGCCACCAGCCAAGAGCAAATGTTAGCGAACTCCTTGGCGAGTGCAGCCCTAGTGTTACAACAGCAACCCAGTGCACTGCGCCAGCCTCACCCGAGCACATTTGGCGCCGCTGTTTATGCGGTTAAAGCTAAAGATCAAATACAATTAGACGGTTACGCCAACGATTGGCAACAACCACAGCCACCAAGCCTGCAATGGCAAGCGAAACCGCAGCAAAAAGCGCTCAAACTCAGCGCCCAGATCCAAGATAAATATTTGTATCTATGGATCCAACTCAACACAGACAAACCCCGTTACAATCAGCCCCAAGCAACCCAGTGGCAACAAATCGTACTGCAAGGGTTAAATCAACAAGGGGAGATCATCCACTACCCGATTCAAGTATCAGGCGCGGGCGAATTCTACCTGAATGCAACCAACGCAAAGACCACAAGTCGTCATCAAGCCTTAGGTTTTTGGCGTGAAAATGAACAAGGCGCGGATATCGAGCTAAAGCTACCCTTCAGTGATTTTGCTCAAGGGTTAGGCCTTGATTGGCAAATCTATCAACGTGAATTCAGTAAAGCTATCAACGCCCACCCACTTGCTGACGTGGAAGACAGTGTCAGCGAGAAGAAGATCTTCAGTCTTGGAACCCAAGGCAGTTTACGGCCACTATTACATCAAAATGATGAGCTCACCGCCTTACTGACACCGCTAGTGCAACAAGGGATCCAATTAGCCTTGGTCGATCAACAAGGCTGGTTATTAAGTGAGGTCAGCGGACCCAAAGTTAATCGAGATATCCCCGGTTTTTGGTTGATGGAAAAAGTGTACGCTTGGCTACAACAAAACGACACCCAGCCGCAATGGCGAGATTTGTTTGAGCGAAATCAGCTGGTATATCCCGAATTTGTCAGCCAATTTAAACAGCCCACTTGGTTTAAACAGGGCTATCGCAGCCATCTGTTAATGGTTGAACCAATACAAGTTAATCAACACAGCCAATATTACCTCATCGCCAGCCAAGGCGGTGAGGTATTGATCCGCCTCGCGGGTAGCAGTTTCAATCGTCTATTGTTTATCAGCTTGATCGCATTTTGTGTCATTGTGTTAGGGCTGCTAAGTTATGCCACTTGGCTCACCTGGCGCGTCAACCGCCTCAGTGCCAGCGCCGCAGCGCAAATGAATCAAGATAGTGAGTTTAACGGCAACTTGCCGCTGATGCAGAGTCAAGATGAGCTAGGTGAGCTGGCACGTAATTTCAATCAACTCTTAACGCTCAAACAACAACAAACGGATTATCTCAGTAGCCTTGCCTCAAAGCTATCCCATGAACTGCGTACCCCTCTGGCGGTGATCCGCTCATCACTGGATAACTTAAACCACCTTGGCGTTAGCCATGACGAACAAAGCATATTCATCACCCGAGCTAGCGATGGTTGTCGTCGTCTGAGCCAAATTATTACCGCTATGAGCGAAGCTAAGCGACTTGAACAAAGTTTAAATGATTTTGAATGCGACCAAGTAAAGGTAGCCGAATTACTTCACGAGCTAAGCCAAGCCTACCAGCACACTTGGCCAGAGCAACGGATTGAGTTTATCAATCAACTTGACGATGACTTTACTGCGTGGATATACCCAGAGCTAGTGGTGCAAGCGCTGGATAAACTAGTAGACAATGCCATCGACTTTGCCACGCCAGGGACAACCATCACCCTAACCCTAAGCAAAGATGAACTAAACTGGCAGATAAACGTATACAACCAAGGACAAGCGCTACCAGAACAACATGGGCTCACGATCTTTGATTCGTTAGTGTCAATGCGCAGTGATGAAATGCCCAAGGCCGAGCCAGACAAGAGCCACCTTGGCCTAGGTTTATATATAGTGAGCATTATCCAAAAGCATCATCAAGGCACGTGCAAAGCCTACAATGCCCAGCAGGGCGTGGTGTTTAGTTTGCAATATCCACTCGTCAGCAAGGGGGAAGCAATATCGAAACCTTAGCCGTCAAACCCAGCACTAAGCGCAATGCCTATACCTTAACCTATGGCAGTGCCATTGCTTTAATGTTGTTGATTTCCGCTATGCTGGCTTGGCCGCAATATAGCCTAAGCCTGCTGTTATTATTGCTAGCAGCGTTTATTAGCATGATGCTTGGCATCGCCAAAATAGTAGAGCCTGAAATCAGCATCAAATTAGATGAGACGGGCTTAACGTATTTTCACAGTAAGGGTAGCTTTACATTGGCATGGCAGGATATTCAACGCGTCGATATCCCCACCTTAGGTTACCCATCACAACAGCTTGCCTATTTAGGCATCAAGCTGAGGCACCCTGAAGCACTGCTTAACACGATATCGCCCCGTTTATGCAGTCACTTTATTGTTGAGCAACGGGCTTTACTCATTTTAGCCATGCGCCATCACAGCGATTGCCCTAGCTGTGCGAGCGATCATTTATTTGATGTCCGTGATTTTATCAGCCCAAATAAAACCCGCTACCGCGGCCTTAATGCCATGTTAGGGCATCGCATCACCTTGCTAAACCAACTCTTGGGTTATCACATCTACCTCAGCAGTAATTGCCTAGATCGGCCGATTGAGGATTTCCTGCCTTTAATACGCCAATACCAACAACAGGCCTTATCAGAGGCATTAACAGAGTCTTAAACAGAGACCTTAAAGCGGAATAAGCTAGCGACGGTTACGTTCACTCAGCTCCCCCATGTTGCCACAAACAACATAAATCAAACCTAAATTTAAGCAAATTCAAATCACGGTAACTACAATTTACATTAAATAAACATGAAGATGGGTAGACAATGACAAACGTACCGTCCTGCGCAATGCCAAGATTAAAAGTAGTCATCGTCACTTTAGGGCTGTTCATCCTGATCATGACATTATTGTATGCCACCTTTATGCGAATACATGGTACCCGGTCAAATTTAGAAGCCTTCACCCAATTAGAAATAAAGAAAGCAAATTACCTAAACCAAGCTATCTATATCACAGGTTACGGTGGCTTTATCCATAATTTCAAAAATGCCGTGCTACGTCATAATCCAGATTATTTAATCAATGCCGAAATACAGGTCAAACAAAGTCTTGAAGCGTTAGATCGTTACCTTGCATTATCTCCAGAGCATGTTAACCAAGTACTGGATATACAAACCGTCATCAACAACTACCGCAATAAGCTGCCGATTTTGCGGGCCATGATAGCTCAAGGAGCCAGTATCAGTGAAATTGACCAGCAAGTTAAGGTTGATGACACCTTAGCGGTGAACGCAATAAAGGAAATATTAAATAGCCACCAGCAGCACCCTTTAGCCATGCTAAAACAGATGGGGGAAGACTACGATGCAATCACTAAGCAACTCTTATTAATTGTTAATATATTGTTTATTGTCAGTATCTTAGCCATAGCCTATATGCTGTTTGGCTACAAAAAACTACGCATAGCCTACATCGAAAAAGAGATTATTTTTAGCTGTGCGCCCAGTGCTATTATCACCGCCAATGAAAATGGGGTGATCACCCAAGCCAATCCCAGCGCCATGGAACTATTTCATTTCGACAAATCAGCCTTAGGCAGTCTGAGGATTGATGATTTGGTTCCTGATGATATAAGGCAAAAGCATATTCAGCTTCGCAACGAGTTTCAGCGCTCTGAGCGAGTAAAACCCATGGCCGATCGCAGTCGCAGCTTTACCGCTAAAAAAATCAGTGGCGACATCTTTCCAGCCAACATAGCAATTGCGACCTATCATGCCGACAATAGCAAGCACAGTATTGTGGTCATTGATGATTTATCCGAACGTGAGAAAATAAAACAACAAGCCTGTACCGACGCCTTAACGGGGATCGCTAATCGCCACGCAATTAACCAACACTTAAAGCAAATTCTCAACAAAATCCAACGTGAACAGCACCCAAACAATGCACACCATGATAATCAAATGGCCTTTGCTATTGCCATGATTGATATCGACTTCTTTAAGGATATCAACGATGAACACGGACATCAGACCGGCGATTTAGTGCTGCAACAACTCGCACATTTGATCCAACAAAATATTCGCGCTGTCGATTTCGTTGGCCGCTGGGGCGGCGAAGAGTTTATCTTAGTACTTGAGCAAGTGAATTTGGCTACGGCTTGTAAGTTGATAGATAAAATGATCAAAATCGTGAAATATTCAAGCCAACGTCCGCCCTTTCCGGCTGCAATCACCATCAGTGCGGGGGTCACGGAGTATGAATACGATAAAGATATCAAAACCTTGATAGCAGAAGCCGATCAAGCCCTCTATCAAGCCAAAAATGCAGGCCGAGATCAGGTGGCTGCATTTTCGTTCCAGCCCTTATCGCAACAGCAGATGCGCTAACTCATCTAAGCTGGCCACTTGATAATCAGGCTCATCGACCTCGGTATGGGAGAAAGGTTTGCCGGTGTGATTTAACCAACAGGTTTGCATGCCTAGGCGCTGTGCACCCAGCACATCGGTTTCTAAATTATCGCCGACCATCAGAACTCGCTTGGGATCTTGTACATCAAACTGACGTAGCGCATGCTGAAAGATGGCGGCATCGGGTTTAGCCGCGCCGACTTGCTCAGAAATAATCACATGATCAAACAAGTGAGTTAAGCCATGATGATGCAGTCGAGTATGCTGCATTGCGGTAAATCCATTGGTGATAATGGCCAGATTAGCGCGTTGTGCTAGCCCCATTAACAAGGATTTTGCACCAGGTAGCAACTCACAAATTTGCGCCATGATGGCAATAAAACGATCATTTAAACTTGCCGCACTCACCCCTAATCGCAAGGCTAGCCCCTCAAAGCGCTGACACTGCAACGTACTAGCGGAAATAGCCCCCGCTTGATACGCTTGCCATAAGGGCAAATTGGTCTGCTGATATAGCTTAAAATCGCCATGACTAAAAGGCTCACCAAACTCAGCCATCAGCTGAGTTAAACCAGCAAAAGCATCAAATTTAAACAAGGTATCGTCGGCGTCAAACACCACCCAATCAAATTGCATCGCTCACCTGCTGATATAGCTCACTGTGGATAAGGGGCGCCAAGGCCAAAATACACGCTTGTTCATAGACACTGGTGCGTGAGGCTTGATGCGCGGTGAGCAAAGCTATGGCACCGCCTTGTTGCTTAATGTTAGTAGTATTAAACAAACGATCCATCACGTTACCGAGCTCTTCTCCTTGTTCTAAAGCTTGGTAAACCCGGCTCGGTAATGGCAGCTGACAGCTGCGGCCCACGGATTGCTGGGTGCCATTACTGATCACCACATAAGCAAACGTCGCCGGACCATCGATAAAATTATCCACGCCGCCTTCAATCGCCACAAACAAATAGCCTTGGTAATGCAAAGCGCAATATTGACAGCGATTCACGGCCCCCAAACGGGTTTCAGCGTCTGTCATGGGCTGCTCGGCAACACCAGAGGGTGCAACGACACCTTGGACTTTCACTTCATAGTCAGGGAAAAGCTTAGCTATTGCACCGCGAGCAGCGGCTATTTTAACGGGGTTAGTTGATCCCACCACCACTTGCAAACTCGGTGGTAATGACGTTGGCGAACAAATAGAGGTCATCAAGGGCCTATAGACAATTAAGAAAAATAAAACAATGGAGAGCCAAATAGCGGTTATTTTACCTGTACCAAGCCAGCAATAACAATGGCCATAAAAACAAAGGGCCGCAGCAGCGACCCAAAGATAATCAAATAAGCAGTTAGCTTAAAACCTAGCTAGCCTTTTTTTCATCCGCTTCACACGCCGCTGCGGTAAACACCACGTCGGTGGAGCTGTTAAGGGCTGTTTCAGCTGAATCTTGGATCACACCTATGATAAAGCCTACTGCTACCACTTGCATCGCCACATCGTTACTGATGCCAAACAAGCTACAAGCAAGTGGAATAAGCAATAATGAACCACCGGCTACACCCGATGCACCACAGGCCGATACCGCCGCTAACACACTCAAAAGCAAGGCTGTCATTAAATCTACTTCAATGCCTAGCGTATTCACCGCAGCCAACGTCAGCACAGTAATAGTGATTGCCGCACCGCCCATGTTCACGGTTGCGCCTAGTGGAATAGACACAGAATAGGTATCTTCATGCAGCTTTAAGCGCTCACACAACGCCATATTCACTGGGATATTGGCCGCACTTGAACGGGTGAAGAACGCCGTCACGCCACTTTCACGTAAACATTGCAGCACTAAAGGATAAGGATTACGTCTAATTTTAACGTAAACAATCAATGGGTTTACTACCAGAGCAATAAACAACATGGCGCTAAGTAAAACCGCCAGCAGCTGCACGTAACCGGCAATGGCCGCAAAACCTGTAGTGGCAAACGTACCTGCTACCAAACCAAAGATACCGATAGGTGCAAGGCGAATAATGAAACGCACTATGCTTGAAACGCCATGGCTGACATCCAAAAACACTTGCTTAGTGGCTGAGGTCGCATGGTGTAGCGCAAAGCCTAGACCCACACCCCAAGCCAAGATACCGATGTAATTGCCAGTTAGCAGTGCATTAACAGGATTATCAACCAGTTTAAATAGTAAGGTATTTAACACCTCACCTATGCCTTGCGGTGGATTTGTGCCTTCTACGCCCGTGACCAGTACCAGCGTGGTCGGAAAAGCAAAACTAAACAGCACAGCGGTAAGCGATGCTGCTAGCGTACCAACAAGGTACAGCATGATAATCGGCTTCATACTGGTGTGGGCATTACGCTTTTGGTTAGCGATGGAGGCCGCCACCAACACAAACACTAAAATCGGTGCAACGGCTTTTAGCGCACCAACAAACAAGTCCCCTAAAAACGCCAGTTGCAGGGCCGCATCTTTAGAAATGCTGGCAATCGCCACACCGGCTACTATCCCTATAATGATTTGCAGCACTAAGCTGCCATTTGCCAGCTTGGCAAACAGTGAGTTTGATTGAGTCATTTTCCACCCTTAGCGCTATTGTGAAGTGCTCTACCGCTATTAACAAAGTAATAACATGCAAAACACCCAAATAGCAGTTGTTAGTTTTATGTATTGCATTTGCAGCAGCTTTTTTATCCAACAAAATCAGATAGAGCAATACTCAGACCAAACAATATTCAAAAAATTTGAGCTTGCGCAAAACGGACAGAGGAAACAACTAAATTAACCCGAAGTTAACAGTTGTATCCTCTAAAAGTGAAAAAATAGCAGAGGATTAGTTGATATTAGCTTAGCCAGCTAATTTCATAGCTAGTGTATTTGCGCAGGTTGATCACCCCCGTATCCAATATCAGATATTGGCCCTTGATACCCAATAAAGTGCCACTGACATCTGGCGACTTATCTAAGTTAAAACTGCTGATCTTGGTTGGATATTGCTCGACCGGATAACGGATAGATTGCAGCGGCAAATCCACTGGGGTAATGGCATCTTCGCCATATTGCTCGGTTAGATGAGCCAGCTGCTGCGCTATTTGCGGTAACAATTGCTGCGCTGTGGCATGCAAGTCAATATCCGCAGCATCGCCCTTTAACAAGGCGCGCCAGTTGGTTTTATCCGCTACTAGCTTGGCCAGCTCAATTTCCACCAATCCCGATAGCAAACGGCTTTTCACTCTTAAGATAGCCAGGGCTTGCGTCGCACCTTGATCTATCCAGCGGGTGGGGATTTGGCTATGACGGGTAATGCCCACTTTAAGCCCAGACGTATTGGCCAAATAGACAAAATGATCAGTCATGCAAAACTGCTCGGCCCACTGCGGCTCGCGGCAAGTCCCTTGCTCAAAGTGGCAAGTCTCAGGCTTCATAATACACATGTCACAACGCGCGAGCTTTTTCATGCAAACAAAACAATGTCCCTGTGAATAGCTTTTCTTGGTCTTTTTAGCACAAGCATCACAATAGATGTTGCCGGTATGGCTAAAGCTAATCACTTGGCCGATAAGTGGGTTTAAATGTAGCTCTGTAACATCCGATTGATGACTGATAGGCAGATAATATTGTGCCTCATCATCAAGCAATTCGGTGCGCATTTTGCTAATAGTGCCTGTGATAGAATTTGTCATTACTTCATTGCTCTTTTTTAAAACAACAAAGCCCGACATTATCGGGCCTTGAAAATAGTATTATTAAAATCTGCTAGCTGATGGCAATAGCGGATTAAGCTTCGCCTTGACTGCGCAGGTAGTCATCATAAGTGCCTTGGAAGTCAACAATACCGTTTGGCGTTAACTCGATAATACGCGTTGCCAGTGATGATACAAACTCGCGGTCGTGGGAAACAAACAATAGCGTGCCTGCATAATTTTCTAATGCTAAGTTAAGTGACTCAATGGTTTCCATGTCCATGTGGTTGGTTGGCTCATCCATCACTAAGATATTTGGCTTTTGCATGATCAACTTACCAAACAACATACGCCCTTGCTCACCACCCGATAATACGCCAACGGTTTTCTTGATATCATCTTGTGAAAACAACATACGGCCTAAAATGCTGCGTAAGGTTTGCTCATCATCGCCCGGTGAAGACCATTGACCAATCCAGTCCAGCAAAGGAATATCCTCACTAAAGTCATGGCTGTGATCTTGCGCGTAGTAGCCAATTTGCGCATTTTCAGACCACTTAATCGTGCCTTGTTTTGGTGTTAAATCACCTACTAGACATTTTAGCAACGTGGTTTTGCCAATACCGTTGGGGCCGATGATCGCAATGCGCTCACCCACATCTACCATCAGATCTAATCCGGCAAAAAGCGGCTCATCAAAGGCATGGCCTAAACCACTTACTTCTAGGGCTTGGCGATGCAATTTCTTTTCTTGCTCAAAACGAATAAACGGACTTTGACGGCTTGATGGTTTAACCTCATCAAGCTGAATTTTATCAATTTGTTTAGCACGCGATGTGGCTTGCTTCGACTTTGAAGCGTTAGCCGAGAAACGGCTTACAAAGGTTTTTAGCTCAGCAATTTGCGCTTTCTTCTTGGCGTTATCGGCCAACAAACGCTCTCTTGCCTGCGTCGCCGCGGTCATATACTCATCATAGTTACCGTGATAAAGGCGCACTTCACCGTAATCGAGATCGGCCATGTGGGTACACACACTGTTTAAAAAGTGACGGTCGTGGGAAATAATGATCATGGTGCAGTTACGCTCTTTCAGCACGCCTTCTAACCAACGTATGGTGTTAATGTCCAAGTTGTTGGTTGGCTCATCAAGTAACATGATGTCGGGATCCGAGAACAGCACCTGAGCCAATAACACACGCAGCTTCAAGCCCGGCGGAATTTCACTCATCAAACCATAGTGTTGTTCAACTGGAATGCCTACCCCGATTAAGATTTCTCCGGCGCGAGATTCAGCGGTATAACCATCCATTTCGGCGTATTCGGCTTCTAAATCACCGGCGCGAATACCGTCTTCGTCGGTCATCTCTGCCTTGGCGTAAATCGCGTCACGCTCTGACTGCACCGCCCATAATTCGGTATGGCCCATGATCACCGTATTGATCACACTAAACTCTTCATAAGCAAACTGATCTTGCTTTAATTTACCGATACGCTCATTGGGGTCTTTCGACACACTGCCAGAAGAAGGCTCTAAATCGCCACCCAAGATCTTCATCAGGGTTGATTTACCACAGCCATTAGCACCAATTAAGCCGTAACGATTGCCTTCGCCAAACTTGATATTTACATTTTCAAACAGTGGCTTAGAGCCAAATTGTATGGTCAGATTTGCAGTAGTAAGCACAGTGATCCCAAACTAAATAAAAGGTTAGATGATAAAATAGCCGCGCATTATGTCACACCCTGTCTGGACATGCGATAGGCCAAACTAAAAAGCCAGCTCACGTCCTCGGGCAAGCTAGCTTGAACCTAATTACTATATTAAACGTAACCCTTAATTATGCGTAACCGATAATTATCCGTAACTAATCAATATCCCAACAACGAGCTTAGTATTAATGAATCAAGTGTTAGCCAAAAAATTACTACACAGTAAGTGGACCAAGGTCAGTCCCACGCACAAAGAAAAGCACTTTATCATCTCCGAGGTAGAATACGACGAAGACAACAAGGTAGTGCGCTGCGTGATCCAAGCTGTTTATAGCAATAACGAATATGAAATCGACTGGCGAGAACTAAAACAAGCAAAGCAATGGCGCACTGGTTGGTGTTAACACCAAGTATCAATTGCCAAGGCTAAACACACAGACAATGTGTTAATATCTGCATCCTATAATGCACCATTTAATGAAACACGTGTTAAACCCATGACAAATATCCTCTATTCGTTTCGCCGCTGCCCTTATGCCATGCGCGCTAGACTTGCCATCGCCGCCAGTGGGCAACGCGTGCAACTACGCGAAATTGTGCTCAAACATAAACCCCCAGAAATGCTCGCTATCTCACCTAAAGGTACCATCCCCGTGCTACAACTTGAGAGCGGTGCCGTCATCGATGAAAGCCTAGACATCATGCTGTGGGCCCTGCAGCAAGAGGACCCGCTTGGCTTACTTAAAGTAAGCCTAAATGACGATATGGCGCTCATCAAACAAAACGATCAAGACTTTAAACCTTGGTTAGATAAGTATAAATACGCCGATCGCCATCCTGAGCTAAGCCAAGCCGATTACCTCGCCAACGCGTGTGAGTTTATTGCACAACTAGAAAGCGGCTTAACCGAGCACCGGTATTTAACGGGTAAACAACTGAGTCTGGCCGATCTGGCCATTGCGCCTTTTATCCGCCAATTTGCCATGGTCGATAGCAAATGGTTTGAAACCGCGCCTTATCCCCTCGTTCGCAACTGGTTAAACAGTATGATCAGCAGTGAGCTATTTAAATCGATCATGAAAAAATACCCAACTTGGTTAGAATCAGGCCAAGCCTTTTCCTTTCCAGAACAACCAACAGCGTGAGCTAAAAATGAATAAACCCAGTAACGATAAACCCGTGCAAGCAAACAACCCCTTGCATGGCATTACCCTAGAAAAACTCCTCACCGAAATGGTCGACTATTATGGTTGGGATGAGCTCGGCAAACGCATCAACATTCGCTGTTTCACCCACGATCCCAGCATCAAATCCAGCCTAAAGTTTTTACGTAAAACACCTTGGGCCAGAAGCAAAGTGGAAGCCTTGTACCTGATCATGCGTCAAAAGCCTTGGTAACCGTCCTAGGCAAAACTTGGCAAACATCAAAACTATAATAAAATGATGATGCTATGATTTTTTATTTTGACAATGAAGGACCAACAAGGATTAACCATGAACGAACTAATCACCCAAACCATTGCATTACTTGGCGGCAAAGAAAACATCACAGCCATCGATCACTGTATTACTCGCGTGCGCCTAAAAGTAAGAGATGACAGTAAAGTCGATTTTGACGCCTTGAAAAAGCATTACGACAGCGCGGTAAAAGGCATGACCGAGCACAGCGTGCAGCTTGTCGTAAACCAATACAAGCACGAATACTCAGCCGCCGATATCGCAAGCTTACTGATTAACGAATAACGCCAAATGAGCGACTGCTCGTTATTAGTGTTGGTACAAGGCTGGTTTGAAGCCAGCCTTGATCTTCAATAACCCAATTCATCTACTCGTGGTTTGTCAGCCTGATTTATATAAAAAATTATGCGACGTAGCAGCCACTAGTCCAATCTAGCTGTACTTGGCAAGTCAATATTACTCAATGTTTTTACTCGCTAAACTAAGAGCTAAACAAATAACCTCAACCATTTATGTCACCGCTGGATTTAGCAAATCAACTCCCATAAAAGCATCATCAAACTGAAACACAATTTACATCTTAGCGCTATACCCTCTGACCCGCTCAACCTTCCATGTTTAATCAATACATAACTAAAAAAGGCAATAAAATGACGGTAAAAATAGGGCTTTCTAGTTTAGCGATAGCGTTTCTACTCAATAGTGGTTTAACCCAAGCCAACACACCCATTGTTGCTCATGTTTCCCAACAACAAAGTAGTTCACCACTTCCCTATCAAGTATTACGAAACGATATTGTAAATGCTGCCAAACCCAATCAAATGCTTGAGATCCGCAATGGCGGCTTTGGCTCAGATATGACGGCGCATCCAACCAATAAAAATCAATTTTATGCCTTGACCGATCGTGGCCCCAATGCCACCTATGAAAAAGGTGAACATGGAAAAGGAAAAATTTTTCCCACCCCAGATTACACTCCGCGCATTGGCTTGTTTGAAATTAATGCCACTGGCAAAGTAACCCTTATTCGAACTATTTTATTAAAACGACCCGATGGCACTCCCATCACGGGGCTGCCAAATCATTCTGGCTTGGGCGGCACTGGCGAAACGCCTTACGACACAAAAGGCCAGCCCATTACGGAAAACACGGATAAACCATTCAACTCACAAACCAATCCTCTCAAACTCGATGATTTTGGACTCGATGGTGAGGGACTTGTTGCTTTAAAAGACGGGACATTTTGGGTTAGCGATGAATACGGCCCACATATAGTGCATTTCAACAGTGATGGTGTTGAACTTAACCGCATCAATCCCTTTAGCAATGACAAGCGCACCCAACTAAACCTACCTGCCGAGTTTGCCAATCGACGCCCTAACCGTGGTATGGAAGGCTTAACCGTTACGCCAGACGAGTCCACATTAGTCGGTATAATGCAATCAACCATGCATAATCCAGACAAAACAGTCAAAGATTTGAATCTAGTTAGATTGGTCACAATTAACCTAAGAACAGGGGAAATCGGCCAGTACCTCTACCAACAAGAGAAAAATCAAAACGCTAACTCGGGTATTGTTGCGCTCTCACCAAACGAATTCTTAGTGATTGAACGAGATGGTGCATTTTTACGTGATGATCCTAAGGCCATGAAACACATTTATCGTATTAGCCTAGCTAACGCGACGAACTTAGAAACCATTATAAGTGGCGATTCCTTAGTCCAAGATGAAAAACTCGGCCTAACGATACAAGGAAAAACCCTTGAGCAAACGGTAATGGAGCAAGGTTGGAAGGCATTAGCCGCACACCAGATAACACCAGTAAGTAAAACACTTGTCGCTGACTTAGTGAAAGAACTGAATTATCCCCACGATAAACTAGAGGGTTTATGGCTAATCAACCCCACCACCCTTGGGGTGCTCAATGACGATGATTTTTCTACTTGGTCAAGCAAGGGCAAACTTGAGCAAAAATACCTTGATAAAGATAATCAAGTGATTGATACAGGAACCCTTTACATCATTGATTTATATTAAATCACTGAGCCCTTGAGTTGATGTTAATGCTGTTCAAGGGCTTAACATTTTTTTATAAGCATTTAAAACTGGCTAAAAAGCCATAACTGGGCTGTTTGAAGCTGTCATATTTTAATGGCAGCTATAAAAAAATTAACTCGTTTCAACCTGCTCTACCTGATTTTCTTGCGCCATCTACGTACGCACAATTTGCTCCATCTCGGCGAGAATATGGGCAGGCACCCATATAGAATAGCGCTTTTAATGCGGCAGACACGTCACCTGCAAAGAATACAACTGTAGATGTAAAAGCTAGTAAAAACATATATCCCCAAGCCATCGGAAAGCTCAATACACCAACAAAAAAGGTTAGCAATTTTTAGACATGGATTTACTAAGATCTGGGCCATTTTCGATGCGATAAGTTTGATGATCGATGGAGGTATCGTGACTTAACTTACCCGGCTCAGCCACCTTATTATATTGATATTTTGTTGGATTAAGCCAATTGATATCCCCCCATGGCAGTTTCGCCTTGGTGATGACGGATTTAAAAAAGCTATCATTGGCTGCCGGCGCAGGATTTGGCCCTTGGCCATGATAGGCCGTGTTTGCGTATTCGCGGTTAGGTGAGTGATACAAGGACATTCGATTCAGCAATTAAGTCACAAAAAGATAAAGCATTCTAACCCAACACTATTAACAATAAATCTATAACCCAGTTATCACCAGCTAACATATTGAATTTAAATCACGATTATTGTGTCTAAATATGGCTAAACCAAGGCGTAGAACCCTTGCCGACTTCCCTTACGATGCGGTAGGAGCGGTTTTTAAACCGCGAATAAATATAGCGACAAAGCCAAAAACACACTGTGGAAACCAATGATTCGCGATTTAAAAATCTCCTACTTAGCCACATTGAGCTGGTTTAGACGAGCACGATAAACGGCTTCATTTAACTTATCCTGTTGTGATAATACGTCTTCTATTTGATCTTTAGTCAGCTCCCGCCAGTATCTTGGGTTGCGTCCAGAGCGCTCATCAAAACGTCTTGTGGTGGCATCTTGTCTGCGCCAGTATTCCAGAATAGGAATATCAGGAAGAGGGCTGGTTACATCCATATAACGTTGAATAAAATCCCAAGTTACATAGGTATCGATAAGAGTGCGATCAGCACCCAAACGCCCTCCATCAATTTTAATCACTGGGTTGCTGTAGTGACGTAAGAGCAGAGGATGGCGAATAACGATACCCTGATGCCCCACTTGCGCCCAAGTTTCAGCCACGCACTCAGAGAAAGGAAAACAATGTTTTAAAGTGCCCGTTTCCGGCTCAAAGACCTTAACCTGACCAGAAACTCGGCAAAATTCATATTCCGTAGTAAAGCCACCAAACAGCTGTTGCCCAAAGTAGTGTAAAATGGCTTTGATCCCCCAATCAACGATAAAGCAGGGAAGCAAAATACTAAACAAAAATATCTTTGTCATGCGTATAACGCCAAACCAGAATTCATCTCCCATATGATAGGATAAATAACCAAAACCTAGGCATATAATCAAAAACAAAGGAGCGCCATAAAGGCTTATCACCCTTCCCAATCCAGATAGAGTCTGAAGTAGAAAAAACAATCCCCTCCTCTTCTCATAAGCTGGGACTCTTAGGTATTCATGATTAAAGCAAAGTGCAGATTCGCGTACTTGATTGAGCATTTCTTCATCTACATCTCCCTCTCTAATGAATTCTTCAATACTTTCCTTATTTAACCAGTTACCAGGTATGCCAGCATACAACTCTCGGGTCTTTTGCAAGGTTTCAGCAAGCAGCGTTGGCTTTTTAAGAACCAAGCTATTGGCAGTTTCCGATTTGTAACATTCGTTTGAATACACAGGCATACTCTACTCTCTCGTCATGACTGGCACGCCTAAAAGCTAACGCACTGATGAAGACGTGCACTTGGCTTGCAGGGCGAATGAAAACGTCAATCAGCTTGTCGATTTCAAACGCCTCGCGTAGCGAATCTAATGTGCATTTACCTACATGTTATTTTCCCCCGTAATCACATAGCAGTGAAATGATTAACTGATCACCACGTTTAGTTGCAATCTGTAACGGTGTATAACCTTTAGCGTCAACGGCATTGGCATCGGCGCCTTGCTCTAGGTGCTGCTTGGCAAGGGCCCAATCTCCATGATTGATGGCTTGATGTAGCGACATCACAAACTGGCTGGCATCATATTGGTTTATTAGATAACCGCAATGCTCACAGCTTGCTGCCAGCTTGGCAACCAACTCTTTACAGCTTGGACAGCGCTTTACCTTGCCGCTTTTTAAGGCTGCTGCCTCTTGCTCGGCTTTTAGGGCTTGTTGCTGCTTTTGCTGCTGAGTTTGCTGATCAAATAAGTCGGGGATGTCTTCCCAATTAAAGCGAGTCTGCTCTTTTTTTAATTTCTTGGCCACGCGCTGCTCAAACCATTTCGGTGACATTTTTTTCCATTTATCGGCCTTGCGGCCTGTGGCCTTATCATGGGCAGCGGTAGTCGCGTCTAACGGCCTAAAGGGCTCAAGCTGGGGGATATCGGGCAGCGGCTGGCTGACATCCATAAAACGTTGCAACATTTCCCAACAAAGGTAATGCTGCTGCGGCGTGGCCTGCAACTCACCGGTTAAGTTAAGATAAAATACTGCCTTTTGATTGCGGTGCACCACGGCCAAATTAGTATAAATTTGCCCTGAGGTGCTATCCACATGTAAATCGACAAAGGCGTCAAAATCGGTAAAGGGATAACTGACTAAACCGAAGCGCTTTTTTACTTTGACCATGCCAGTTTGGCGAAAAAAACCATCGCCATTATCGGTAGCAAACCATTCGGGGTGTTTTTCGAAATAGGAATAAAGAGTACGACAACAGATACCAAAAACTATAATTGTTAAGATAATTGTTAATTCTGTAGTAGTCATGAATATTGAATTATTTTTATCGGTCAAATACATAAGTATCAGCGCAATAAAGTAACAAACTCCCAAAAAACTATATACAAAGCCCCCTCCTAGAAAATTTACTATGAAAGCTGTATAACCCTTAACCCCTGTGTATTGAAGTCGCGTATGACTCCAAGAAGAGGCTTCTTCTCCTGTTTCCTCTGCGTCATAAATACGGTCGGCAATATACTGATAAGGTTCAACCTTAGAGTAATGCTGTGACCAAGGTAGCTTGATGCTTCCTTTGCTCCAAGTGGCGTAACGCAATCCTGTTTCTGGCCGTTTAACTTGGTTTGCTTTATCTTGTTGCCATGCGGTGGCACTGTAGTGTGTATCTAGCATCTTTATTCAACCTCACTGGTACAAGCGCTGCCCGCATGTTGCGCCTGCACGATCCGCTCCATCTCGACGAGAATATGGGCGGGCACCCAAGGGGCACTGACTGGGCGCTGGCCCCATACCATAAGTTGATATTCTTCTTCCATCTTGGGTAAAGGATTTCGCTTACTACGCCCTTCAAAAGAAAACAAATACTGGATAAAGCGGGTGGGATCTTGCTGGTCAATTTGCGCGGCCTTGGCATAGAGATCGCGCCAGTAAAAACGCTCTCGGCCACGATAACCCGCTTCATCCCAAGCTAGTGTGGTGGGGTCAAGATGGCGATAAGGCTCGAGCTCAGGAATATCAGGTAACGGTTTGGTGACATCCATATAGCGCTGCACCATGTCCCAAGCGGCAACGGCCTCATGCATAGAAGCGCCCGCCATAAGCACATCAATATCATGAGTTCGACGCCCCAATTTATCGGGGTATTTGTAACGCAGGGCTAAACGAAATTCATGGGTGCCATTTTGTTGGACGATGGCATTAATCACAGCATCAAAGTCGGTAAACGGTAACGTACCAAAGTCCGTGGTCATGTTACCCGTACAACGGTGTAAACCTATTTTTGACCAAATATAGGGGCGACAACTACGCACTGGTTGTTCCAAATATACTCGCATTACTGTAAAGAAAAGAAATATCACGAATGGATAAAATAACAACTTAATTGTAAATACAACGTCTCCTGCAAGGAAGGTCGCTATTGACGTTATAAAATGCACAAACATATACATCCAAGCCATCGGAAAGCTCAATACACCAACAAAAAAGGTTAGCAAATTTTTTGACATGGATTTACTAAGATCTGGGCCATTTTCAATGCGATAAGTTTGATGATCGATGGAAGCATCGTGACTTAACTTACCCGGCTCAGCCACCTTCTTAAATTGATATTTTGTTGGATTAAGCCAAGTGATATCCCCCCATGGCAGTTTCGCCTTGGTGATGACGGATTTAAAAAAGCTATCATTGGCCGCCGGCGCTGGATTTGGCCCTTGGCCATGATAGGCCGTGTTTGCATATTCGCGGTGAGGTGAGTTATACAAAGACATTCTGCTCAAACAATTAAATCACAAAAAGATAAAGCATTCTAACCCAATATTATTGATAACAAAATCTATAAGCCAGTTTCACCAGCTAACACATTGATTTTAAATTTAACTTACCATTATTGTGCCTAAATATGGCTAAACCAAGGCAGCGCCCTTGCCAACATCCTTTACGATGTGGTGGGAGCGGTTTTTAAACCGCGAATAATCAAACACTCCACGCGCTGTTTCGCGCAATAAATTGCGCTCCTACCTAAGCAAAAGATTGGCCCCATCAAAATCATAAGCCATCTTTACGCCGTTATTAGCTTTAGTCAGCAGCTCAATATCCTCGATATTTATTGGTTTTTGCCGAAAAAACCAACCCTACCATCAATGTTGAACTAGAGATCGCAAGCCGCTGGCTAGCCGCTCGATAAAGGCCCGAAATGTCGTTCAAATACGGTTCAAAAAAAGGTTCGTGTTTTATAACCAAACGGGCCGCCACTTTGCTTTAACTAAGGTGGCTATCCATTCTTTCTTTTTTCATTTGCCGCTTGCTTTGCTTTTTAACGCCACTTCTAGCCCGTTTTCTCCTTAGGTTTTTTGGTACATAAGGCGGTCGTGCGGGTGCGTAGCCAGAAACTATTTCCATGTACTCACTTTCCATCTTTGCGATGGGGTTGTCTTTGTTTCTCCCTTCAGTACTCCATAAGAAATTTATAAATTTTGTTTCAGAGTTATTTTGATATAAGTCAATCCAAAAATTGGCCGGAAATGCCCTTTTTCCTACTTGGTCATAAGCATGGGTTGTCGGGTCTAATGCGCGAAATGCTTCTAAGTCTGGCACATCGGGTAACGGCTCTTCCACGTCCATATAACGCAGCAAAAAATCCCACGCTGCCCTAGCATGTGCCAAGTTAGCACCGGTACTTGCAATGTGAAGTGTAAATTGTGGGATGTCTTTGGGTGGCTCCCTCAAACGCAATACCAAGCTTAAGCTAGCGGTGCCATTTTGCATGATGGTTCGCTCTATAATGGGGTCAAACTCGGTGAAATGATATTCTCCATAGGCCGTCACAACCATACCGGTACGGCGATAAAAGCCTTCACCGTTCCACTTTGGTTTTATCACGTAGCGCTTAACCTGTATGCTTTTGATAACTTGATGTATGTATGTTATTGGAATAAATAAGATAGGCGCCAAAAAAATCAAATGTATATTAAAATCTGCCGGTTCAGCAAACAGAAACACAATATACGTTATCCATAAAGCAATTGTCCAAAACCAAGCCGCTGGGAAAGAAAAAGTGACCGTGATTAAAAACAAAACAAGCAACAAGGTGTCTAATACCCCTAACCCCCCCCCCCATTTTTCAATGTTTCATGGGTTATTTCACAGTTCGCAGGAAAGTTATTTTTCTTTCTTGCTAAGTGGTAGTCCAACCATCTCAGTGGAAATTGCCACCTTAAATTATTTAAATAGGTGTAATCAGAATGCCAAGGCAGCTGTACATATTCGGTTAATATATTCAGCTTACTGGATTTAGCCTTACCTCGACCTTCAGGGCACATAGATTTGCGGTACGCAGTAGAATGGTAATAATCTGAATTCAAACGACTTCTCCTTTATCAACTGTTCCCGTGACAGTTTTTTCTTGTAGGTATCCCCAAGCCAGTGGAAAACTTCCAATAACAAAAATCGACCGTATAACCCCCATCAAAACTGAACCAGAACAATCAGGCCCCGTCTCTATACGATAAGTTTGATGATCGATGGAAGCATCGTGACTTAACTTACCCGGCTCAGCCACCTTCTTAAATTGATATTTTGTTGGATTAAGCCAAGTGATATCCCCCCATGGCAGTTTCGCCTTGGTGATGACTGATTTAAAAAAGCTATCATTGGCCGCCGGCGCTGGATTTGGCCCTTGTCCGTGATAGGCAGTGGTTGCGTATTCGCGATATGGTGGGTGATACAAAGACATTCTGCTTAAACAATTAAGTCACAAAAAGATGAAGCATTCTAACCCAGTATTATTGACAATAAAATCCATAAACCAGTTTTAACCAGCTAACACATTGAATATAGCTTACCATTATTGTGCCTAAATATGGCTAAACCAAGGCTGCGAACCCTTGCCAACATCCCTTACGATGCGGAGCGGTTTTTAAACCGCGAACAATCAAACATTTCACGCGCTGTTTCGCGCAATAAATTGCGCTCCTACCTGGCCCCACTCCAGTTTAGGCAAACTTGGCAAAGATTGGGCCCCATCAAAATCCACCAGTATTTTGCATGGTCATTGCCTCACCCACCAATATCACAAAAAAGTGAAACTATAACCCATTTTAATTGATAGTTATATCGCCTTTGTAAATCATGGTAGCTAATACATTGAATCGATGAAAAAAGACAATGACAGCATCCTGAACGAGAGCTACAGACTTGATGAGTATGATCACTCAACACCATCACATGTTTATCTGCATGGTGCTCAAAGTAATAAAACAGGCCTTCTTCGGCGGCTAAACGCTCAATAAACGCCAGATCCGTTTCTCGGTATTGCACACAATATTCGCGCACGGCACACGCCTGCTGACAGGCAAAGGCATAATCGGTGATGCCCATTTCTTGCAATATAATACTGATAATGCTCAAGGCATCTTGCTGCTGAAAAATGCGGCTGTTATGGCGAAGGGTTAACCGCGCAGCGCTGGGCACTAATTCAAGTTGATAAAAAGTATGATGATGGCCGGTGTCTTTTTGGCTAAAGCGACTTACGATGCCGTGTACTTGGCGCTGCAATACCCCGTCTTGCCAAATAATCAGTATTGCGATTGTTTTGTAACCTCACTCAGGGAGAAATGAACTCCTTGAGTGGGTTATAAGGTATTAATTTTATTTCATTAGAAATGAGTGATTAAATCAATGATAAACGCGGCTAATTTTTTCAGCCATGGCTTGCTCTGCGTCTTGGTACTCTTGCTCGCTCATATCGCGCCAATAACGGGGATCGCGTCCTATGGCTAAGTCATGCTTGGCGGTGGTCGGATCTAAATGGCGGCATACTTCTAACGTCGGCGCGTTAGGCAGCGGCTCGGCAACATCCATATAGCATTGAATAAAGTCCCACCACGCCAGTCCATCGGCAATACTGGTAAAGTTGGCCAAGCCGACACTGCTAAATTGAAGGGACTTGTCATCCTTATGCACAAAAATGATATTGCAGCCAGCCGCGGTCGGCGTTGGACTGACAAGGGGCTGTAAGTAAGGAATAAACTCCATAAAATTCACACTTTTTTTGCTTTTTAAACGGCCCGTTAACCAACCATATTGCCAAAAGGTAATCATCCCTGTTTGACGATTAAGCTCTAATGATGGGCTAGCTTTACCAAATATATAGTCTGAGTAAGGGGGGGGAAGTCGAACAAGCCCAAGCCCAATACAGCCAGCTAGCGTGAATCCCCCATAAAATGGGAATAGTTCAGTGATTAGATTAAACTGATTAGGTGCATCGATTATCCATCCCAAACATGCCATAAAGAAAGTAACAATAGTAAAGCCCCCGCCCGCTATAGCCATTAGCATTCCGCCAAATTGGAACAATATCCCCAACCAAGCCCGCCCTCCAGTTAAAGTCCGAATGCATTGGTGATTAAATTGAAATAAGCCATCGTCTTCCACTACCGAAGCATGCTGCAAAGAAGCATGCAGTCCTTTTAGGTAAGTGGATGGCACCACCCGTGCGTAATCGCCAAATTCCAATGGATGATTGCCTTTTAGGTTATGAGGCTCAGGCGTTGGCGTGGTTTTCCAATACTGGTATTCATACGCCGTTGCTGCGTAATATTCTTGTTGCATCTAAATTTACTCCTTAAACCTCAAATTCATACCAATAGGGCTGTTTATCTTGACTGAAATCCGCTGTTAGGTCTTTGTTTTGTAAACTCAAACTGTAACCCATTGCGGGCGCGGGGAATACCCATATATTGTTATTGGCTATGTCATAAGCTGTGGGCGCAGCTTGCGCGGTAAGCTTTTGTTCTTCAGATTCTTTTACCACATTATTAGGCTGGGCATGTATTTGTAATTTCAGCCTAACTTTGGTTATTAACCTTTTTTGCTTGATTTGGGTAAATTCTGGGCAATGCAAATATACGTCAACCCCGGCTTTAGTATTCACCAGTGTCAACTTGGCTGGCGATTCGGTTACCTTTTGCTTAAAACCATAATAAGACACCTTTTCAAATTCAGTGGTGATGACTAAACACTCAATGTTAAAGTTTTTAACACTGAACCAGTTTGGAAAATTAGTGGCGATTGAGTAACACATATTGGATTGCGCAATGCCCTGTTGCAGCGCTTTATCAAATTTATCGATATCGGGCCAGTCTTGGCGGTATTTCGGTGAAATGGTCATGCGCGGGCTTAATAAATAACTGTGTAAACGGTAGTAAGATTCTTCATGGTTAAACAGATAAGCATATTTGGCGGGGTTGGGATGCGTGCCTAATGGCCCGTTTTGTAACAGTAAGTGAATATCATCGTCGTTTAGCTCGTTAGCAGAAAACGCCCCTGCACCGCCAATTAATAAACCTAAACAAAAAATGGGCCACGACATGCCCGCGCCTAACACCCCAGCCACTAAGGTTAATGTGGATAATAACGCGCTGCTTCGCTGTATAAATACAGCTCCTACCGGTCCGCACTTTGCATAACCACCTTCATTAAGGGCTCTTGTTAATAAGCCTTCACATCTTGGTTATTTACAGCGTCGTTATTGGCTTTAGCCAGCAGCTCAATATCCCCAATGTTTAATAGGTTTTTGCCATAGTAGCGATACTCGCTGTTAACCAGTTTGTTGGCATGTTGCAGCTCTGCTGATGGCTTGGCCCATTGGTCGCGCGGGAGCGGCTCGCTCCAAGCTTGCATGGCTGGGGTGACGCCGCGGTGTATCACATATTTAAGGCGGTAGTTGGTTAATAAAATACCAAACGGGGTGCCGTTCACGTACCACCAAATCTTGATCCAAAGGGGGATGTCTTTTTCTTCGCAGTTATGGCTTTCACAATATTCTCGGCGAATAGCGGCGAAGCTTTCGGGGCTGGGCTCGGGGATGTCATCGGGGCCGTATTCCATAAAATGTCGGATCATTTCCCATTGCGCCGCCGCTACTAACATATTGCCCGTCCCCACTTGCGCTGCTGACCAAAAATGACCGTGATCGTCTTCATCATTAGCGCCAATAAACAAGGTAGCACTGTGCACCATGGCATGGCCGGTAAACCCGCTGCCTTGACCCACTAAGGCCACCACCTTTTCCCATGGCACCACTTTATATTCGGTTTGCTTTAGCTTTTCATTCCAGCGAGAAAACATTACCTCGCGGCGCTGGCGGTGAAAGCGAAGGGGGGCGGCGCGAGCAATATCTTTATTGCTGGCCATAATAATACCAACAGTGAGTACTAACCCTAAAATAATCACGGGAGTAGCATAAGCAAAAGAAGTCAAGACCTCATCCCACATAATGGCATCCCAAGATACGTCCCTGACAGATAAGGTCTCCGTTACATCCTTCCACTCAAACCAGTTATAGAAATTAAAACCAAATGTAATTTCATAAATTACCCATAGATGAATGATTGCCGAAATCAAAACCAATTGCGCTTGAAAAATACTGCCCTTCGCCCCGCCAATATCAATATAATGCTCACACTTCTTAGCTAACAAATCACAGGCATTGGCCTTGGGTATGTTAGTGGCGACCGGCAAGGGGCTTAAGGTGATGCGTTGCCCGGTGCCTTGCACTTCGCTGCGCCCCGCTTTAAAAGGCATTTCTTGTTTATCCATGATGGTTGGTCTCTTTTGCTTTAACTGGGGTTAAGTCGCCTGCTAATTTGTGTAAGGGGGTCGCTTGGGTGTCTTCCAACTCCAATAAGTCGATACTGGTATAACCCGAGCTTAATGCTTGGTTTAAATTAGCTGGGTTATCCGAATCTGATAAATTGATGGTATAGCGAGCGCCTTGCTGCTCAGAAAACAAGATGCCGCCTTCGGCATTATTGGCTTCTAATAAAATATCGATATAGCCGAACAACCTGTCCGCTGGCCAAATCAAAATGATTTCGGTGTAGCCTTCTTGTTTATAACTGCCAATAAGCTGAGATTCAACTGATTTGGTTACCACTTCAGAATTTTGCCCTTGAGTATTTTTATAGGCATGAGAAAAAGCAATCCGAATATTCTCTGGCAAAATGGCCGGCACCACAATTTTAATTTCAAGTAGAGTGACGACTTGCATGTCTCTTAAACTAGCAGCATTGCCGCTGGCGGATAAATGCCAGTTTTCTCCGGTGACATGGTCGATTCGGGCAAACACTTGCGGGGTCATGGTTACTTCAAGCCATTTTCTAAATTGGGTAGCAAAGTCCCAGTTAGGGTTCTTGCTGTATAAGAAGCCTCGGTCCTTACCCCATGCGCTATTGCTGATCCATTGCATTAATGCGGTAGATTGGGTCATATTGTAAACCACCTCGCCAACAAACACTAAGAGGGTGCCTGCTAACATATAAGGGTTTAACCGCGTGGCCAAGCCTAATGTGGTGGAGGCCGCCGTTTGCCAAGTGATCCGCCCCAACAGGGCTAATATGGCTTGCCGTCCGCTGGTCCAAGCTATCGCGGCACCCGGCGCGGCTTGTAGCACATCGCCTGTGGCCGCAATAGTTGCGCCAGCAATGGCGGTATAATCCCCTTTACGCCAGCTGCGCTCAATCCTATCGGCTTGTTTTACCATATCAAACGCGGCTGACAATGTACCTAGTGCAGATGTACCAAATGTACCAATAACCATAACCTTACTCAGCAGTTTTAGGCTTGACTCCGAGCCCGTATAGGCCCAACGAGCCATGGTCGCAGTCTTAAAACCTTCCATCACCCATGCGGTGCCTGCTGCCAGCATACCGAGCTTATCCGATAATAAGTGAAACTCTTGTTTACCCGTTAACTGAGATTTTTTCTCATACTCGGTTTTGGTGTTGTTATAATTCCACATATTTAACACCAACACAAACGAGGCTATTGAGCTAGCGCCGGCGCTGCCGCTGGCTAATGAGCCTTTATTACCATCTGGGCTGCCTAGGGTGAGCTCATTAAATAAGATCTTTTTGCGGATTTGTGCTAACTCTGCCACCGAGTCAGGGGTTTGGCCAGCTATCATTAGTTTTGCCCCTGGCGTTTTGCTATGGGGGAATGGCTTAACGGCGGCTTCAGAAGGATGCCCTTTGATAGCCAAATCTTGTTGGCGAATATCTTCTACCAAGGTTTCTAAACTGATACCTTGGGCGCGGATCTCGCGGTCAATTTCTGCGATGTTCTCGATGCGGCGCTGAGCCGCTAAACGCGCTTCTTCTATTTCTTTTCGTGTAAGCCTGCGCTTTTGGTGTGAACGATGAGGCGTAATCTTAGGTTTATAATTTCTGATGCTCTCACGCTCTTGCCATAATTTCTGAACCGTCAATATACGTTGGTCATAGGCGGTCACTATTTTAGCGACATCTGTCGCATTAGGCCCAGGCTCCAGTGACAACAATAACTCGGTATGCGCCAGGGTATTTGAGAAGGTGGCGAGTAAGCCTTTCGGCGCTGTTTTGAAAAAGGAGTTAGGATCATAATTACTGCTAAGATCCGCCGCTTTGCGACTGAGCGCATTGAGCTCTGACACGGTTAGTGGGAGCAACGTGGCGTTAAAGGCATCTAGCTGTTTTTTGATTGCTTCCGGCATGTCTTCAAGTAACGTAAGGCCCTTACCTTCTAGGGTGGCTCTAAACGTCGTTAGGCCATCTTCACAGCCCTTGGTTGTGTTAGCTTGGTCGGCCATGGTGAGGAAATAATACAAATCACCCTCGGCAGCGGCATAATCCTTTAGTGTGCCCTTTTCTCTATTTACCCATAGTTGCAGGTTTTGTTCACCCACTTGGTGAAAAAAGAAATTCCGTAATTTGTCAATATTTTCAGGGACTAAACCAAGCTCATAAAGCCATTGAATTTCAAGGCCTAAGCGCTCGGCGAGTAAGATAAAATTTTCTTTGTCAAAAACGGGGATCGCCGCATAGGCTGGCTCAATAATATAGGTCCGGTCGTTATCTATATTGAGTGCCGCTGTTTTCATGATATCTAAGGTAACATTGGCCGCGCTGAGCCACGCCTTCATTTCGGGTAAGTTCACCCGCTCGGCGACGCCATCATCACCTATGCCTAAGCCTGCGCCGTACAGTAAGGAGCGCTGACCTTGGCGCACACGGCGAAATAAGGCCTCTATTTTTGCCCGAGGAACGCCAATTTTGTTTGCCATCACGGCCATGTCGGCCATGACTTTATTGCGCGGTCCTACCACAGCGGGATCGGTGGGTACACTGGCAACTACAGGGTATGACACGTGCTGAATCTTACTCGCAGCAACCTTATAGTTATTCAAAGTAAGATCGTACTCTTCATACAAGTCGCGTAATTCCTGCCACTGCTGTTCTTCCAAATGAGCAAAGTCAGGATCTTGTCCACTGGCGTTTTTAATTCGCTGATTATCAATCTCTATCAAAGCGCTAATATTGGTCGCGGCAAAGAATTTCTCTTTATTCTTGTCGGTTTCTTCCCATTCTTTCTCAAGCAGCCTAATGGCTTGCGCAGCACCGCTTAGTTCGGTCGCCATCGAGATGGGATCTTCCAGTAACAAAATAGCCGAGTCGTCTTTATATTTAGGCAAGATATGCTGGGTGACATCGGTTGCGGCTATTGCTTGTGGTTTTTCTGTTAACCAACACCATTGCTGATCTAACGGGTTATCACTCTTGTTAGGGTCACAATCCGCTAAATTGTCGGCGAGATCATTGGGTGGTAATAGATGTCGAGCGCCGATATTGACTTGGTAAGCGGCCAAATCACATTTTTGCATCAAGGCATCGCGTAATTCGGGCACCAGAATAAGTTGCCCCTGCAACTTAGCGGATATTTTTGTATGAGTATATAAGGCCCATACACTGCCCGAGCGTTTCATGACAATGCTGGTTTCACTTTCATCGTAGATAAACTCAGGTCCGCCATAGTCACCGGGGGTTTTACTTTGTTGTTCTATTTTAGTCACGGCGCCATTTTCACCGATCTGATAGGCATAAACTATGTCGGGGCGTTGACTATGAATAAGATATAAATACCCTCCCTCATAGGCAGGGCGGATCCCAACGGGACGATAGGTCAGCTTACTGCCATGGCGACTGGCAATGGCGCGATGCTGAGCAGGCGATTCAACAATGGCATACCGCACAGGAACCAATTGAATTCTGCTGTTCATTAAAGCGCAAGGGGCACAAGGTGCCTTTACATCATTTTGCGAACTGTTTTTCGCATCTTGGACGGCACTCATGATACTTCCTTTTGATTCTGTTTAAGCCAATAACCATGTGCTAACTCCGCCGCTTTTTCGGCGCGCAGATCGGGTGTAAGTGTTGAAGCTTGGGTTAAATATTGCTGTATTTGGGCAAATTGTGGTTGCTGAAACACGTCTTCCCCTAAGTAGCCCACCACCGCCAAAAAACACTTTTGAGCCTGTTGACTGGTAAAACCAAGCTGATAAGCGCGATCAGACCAGTGATACAGCCAATCCAAAACTTGCTGTTTAGGTAACCTAGCTAAAAACCATTTTTCCATGTAGCGTTTTAATTCAAAGATAAAGTTTAAATGGCTAACCTCACCTAATAGGCTGTACTGCGCTTCTGTGAGTCTGATCGTGCCTTGACTTTGCTGGAACCCATTTACCTGACAGCTACCCTTTTGCTGCCATGTTTTTGATCTCACGCAAGGGAGCCAAACCTGCTCAATCGGCCCCCAACATTCACTGGATGAATCGACCAATAATCTGGCTGCGACTTCGGGGTCGGCGAACTTTAGCATCACAGTCTCACCATAAGGAGGGCTAACTACGATCAGACGCCGCAAATGTGCTTCTAGCATTAGTCTGTCTTTTGCGGCAATAAAATAGCCATAGCGCTGAAACGGGTTATCCAAAATAAAGCGATAGAGAGGGCTGGTGAGATCAATTTCGATTAAACATGGGGAAACAGACGACAGGGATTCCCATTGAGTGGCCGTGTAGATAATGGTGATATCTGGACAGTCTTCGAATTCATATATGGTTTTTAAAACATTTTCAAAGCGACTGCCATCCAAATACAAAAACAGCCGCTCATCTTGATGCAAGCTGATATCAGGCACTAAGTAAGACTCTGTCACTAAGATTATTCCTCGTCAGGTGGGTTACAAATGGTGACTAAAGGCTCACCTGAACGCAGCGCGGCCTCTTGCCGAGTGACTTCAAATGGAAGCAATTGAACCGCCTGCTCCACCCCTTTCACCAGCTCTGCTACTTGCCCGCCAAATGGAAGCAATTGAACCGCCTGCTCCACCCCTTTCACCAGCTCTGCCACAAGTCCTGCATAACCACTGCCACTGCCGGCGCTGCCGCCGGCGTTCATGTTGATGGCGGGGCCCACTAGGTGCACACCTGCTGGGTCGAGTTTGATAAAGCTGCCGCCGGCGCTTAGGGTAATTTCAACGCCCGCATCCAGCACCACCTTGTTACCGGCTTGTTGGTGCACTTCTTGGCCCACTTCACTGAGCCACTTTTGCCCCACCTTGGTGTGCAATTTGCTGTCCATCAGCCAGGTTTGGTCGCCCTTGATTAAATCGCGCGTTTCGCCTTGGGTGGTGCGGTGCTGGTTGCCTTTGATAAGGGTGTAACTGTGCTGGCCTACTTCGCTGTGCTCATCGCGTTTGATTTGCTCACCCCAGTCGTTTTCTACTTGGCGGTTTTGGTCTTTTTGTGCATGAATATAGATTTCTTGTTGGCCCGCTTCGTCTTCAAAGCGCAGCTCGTTGTAACCTTCGCCCTTGTGGGTTTTGGTGCGCAGCACGGTGCGGGTTTTATTGGCTGGCAGCGGATACGGCGGCTTGTTGGTGGCATGATAGGTGCGACCGGTAATAATGGGTTGGTCGGGGTCGCCTTCTAAAAAGCTCACTATCACTTCATGGCCAATGCGGGGAATGGCCATGTGGCCATATTGCGCGCCGGCCCAATCTTGGCTCACTCTTATCCAACAGCTGGCGTTTTCATCATTGTTGGAATAACGGTCCCACGGAAATTGCACCTTAACCCGGCCATGCTCGTCACAAAATATTTCTTCCCCTTGCGGGCCCGTTACAGTGGCGATATGGGGGCCATTTACCCGAGGTTTGCGGTTGGGCAGCGCCTTCCATTCACAGCTTTCGGGTAGCACCCTAAATTGGTTTTGATAATGGGTTTTGCCCTCGCCCGCCTCTTGTTTAAGCGCTTGGGGCTGAGTGCCGTGGTGATGCACCGATACCAATAGCCAAGGGATATTAAGCTCTGAATTGGGGTGCTCGGTTAAGCTAAAGCGACTGCCCACCACCAGTTGCGCAATATCACTGTGGCCAGTGGCGATATGAGCGTCGCGGCGCTGGGCGGCCCATTGGATTTGGCTAAATTTATCGCCCACGCCTTGATCTTTATAGCGCCCGGGATAGTCGTAATGCTCATAATCCAGGCGCTGCCAATCAATATCGCTGGCGGCCGCATTGGCTAAAAAGCCATAACTGGGCTGTTTAAAGCTGTAGTCTTTTAGCTGGCTTTGCGCGGGGCGAATTTGAAACTGCTGGGTAAATTGCGAGATACAGGTTTGCGCCCGCTTACCGCCAGCTAAATGATGATACAGCAAAGGCTGAGCAAAGCTGGGCGTGCCTTGGTTATGATCACTAAACACCATCACATGTTTATCTGCATGGTGCTCAAAGTAATAAAACAGGCCTTCTTCGGCGGCTAAACGCTCAATAAACGCCAGATCCGTTTCTCGGTATTGCACACAGTACTCGCGCACTGCACACGCCTGCTGACAGGCAAAGGCATAATCGGTAATGCCCATTTCTTGCAATAAAATACTGATAATGCTCAAGGCATCTTGCTGCTGAAAAATGCGGCTGTTATGGCGCAGGGTTAACCGCGCGGCGCTGGGCACTAATTCAAGCTGATAAAAAGTATGGTGATGGCCAGTATCTTTTTGGCTAAATGCACTGATGATGCCGTGTACTTGGCGCTGCAATACCCCGTCTTGCCAAATACTTAAATTGGCGACTTGGTCGACCAGCTCTAACGGCGAGATATCAAAACGCGTGCTGGCTAATGAAAGAGTGACGCGGTAAGGCTGAGATAACTGCTCATGATAGTCAAATTCAACCACCAGCAACTCACCATGGGCTAATGAAGGGACGGTTAGCGTAAACTGTAAACCGGTTTGATCTGCCATCTTTGTTCCTTACTACTACCACATCCTAACAACACCTGCCTTTGAAGATTAAAGTTGCAGCGGTTGGTGAATTGTTCCAGATAAGACAAAACCAGCCCATAGGGGCTGGCTTTTAGCGTGCATAAAAAAATTATGCTTCTAGCGGCGCGCGCCAGTCGTCAGCACCCGATGTACCCGCGATTTCGTGGGTCCACTCAATTTTACGGTAAGCTAATGAAACATTAACTAATTGAGTAAACTGTCTGTTGCTATCGTCTTGACAGTGCGGCATTTTACAATCGATATCAACGATGGTTGCATCGGTCAAAATGGTTTTGAAGAAGTTTTCTTGCTTACCATCTACACGTGTGTGGTACCACTTAAGCTCAACGCGTGGCAGCATTTCACCAGAAGAAAGTGCGTTGTAAAGTAGCGGCACTGCTTTGTTTAGCACAACGGTGAATTTAAATGGTTTGTGTACACGTTGGCCTGAAGGTTGGCCTGATTGTGGATCTGTCGGTACCGTTACGATGTGATCGAACGCTTGTACTGTCATTTCATCAGCATGCTCTTCCTTAAAGGTGTTACCCATAGATTCAGGTGTGTTTGAACCCGCAGTGATCAGACCCTGAGTTTCGCCTTCAATAGTGATATAACATGGAGTTGGCATCTTAATTCCTTATTTTAAAAATATATCCTGACTAATCATGTTTGACCGATTTGGCCACTTAGGTAGTCAGATAGTGTTAACGTTATGCCCAAAATTTAAGGGCTTAGACTAATAACTCAATCATTAGTAATCGTTATATAGCAGCTTGTGTGCCAACTTTTACTTCATTAAAAATCAACAACTTATAAAGACTATTGATTTTGCCGGGCAATTTATTGCTCGATATCGAGCAAGATCTTGCTCAGCGGGCAACTTATTGCTCGATTTGGCTTATTAAAACTTCATCGCTACTACTTTGAATTTGCTGCAATTGTTTCAATCTAGCTAGCTTGAGTCCGACCCCATCTAAAGCTAATTCCAGCTTGTCTATTTCCTTTTCTGCATCTTCAAACTGGCCTTTTTGCAGTAACTCTTCGGTGTACCAAAGCCTTGCCATAATGGGCGATAAGCCGATGGCATAGCTATAAATGGGCTTACTCAGTTGCTTAACCTTTTTCAGGTTCTCTCGGCTTGCATTACGCTGCACTTGTTCAACGGCCAAGTTCAGATTGGCAAATCCACTACGAGCTTTAGCAAAGCGTTGATATTGGGTATTGAGGTTTTCAATGGCAGCTTGTTGCTGATATTTGATCTTATAGAGATCGCGTTTTAATGCCTTATCATCAGGATATAAATATATTAACGCGCTGGCTAACTGCTCTGCTTGCAGTAGATTCGAGTCATTAGGCGCCGTGAGTAGACTGTTTATTTTTGCTTGGTATGCCAAGGTTACCTTAGGTTTGGCTGCAACAAGCTCCTCTGGCTTATGCAACCGCAGTACGTCTTTCACTTGTGCTTTAGATAAGGCGATAGGGCCAGTTAAGCTGTTGTTAATTCTATCTTCAACCGTGATTTCTTGTTTGTGAGGCAGTTTAAAAGGTAACACCAATAATAAGCCCAGCACAGCACCACTCACAAACATGGGCCAGCGCTGCTTGTATTTTATCAGTACTTGGGTTTTTACCGGGGTGGCGGGTTTAGCGTGTTCAATGCGATCGATGGCTTCAAATACCCAATAACCTATGCTGTCTAAATTGGGCGCTGGCGCACTCGCTTGTTCAAACAAGGTATGCATGGCGGCCAGTGCACGCTCACAGCGATACAATTGCCTTAGATGTGTCTGCTCTGGACGCATACGCTTAATTTCATCAATGCATTTAGCCACTAGCCAATTTACCAGTTCAGCACGTCGATTAATGGGTAATGCCCAATGTTGCCAACGACTTGAAAGAGCAAAGCCGAGTAGCTCTAACCCGTTCGCCAATCCATTGAGGCCATCGTTGCGCGTTTTAGCCACGCAATAATAGCTTGCCAGTAATAGATCAACACCGTCTTGTTGGGCCAAGGTAACCACCAGTTGCTCCACCTTTTGCCAGTCAACACGGCCCGCCAGCGGTGAAAACTTACGATTTATCTCAGCTCTCACTTGCTGATATTCTGGGCGTGCCGTTAGCTTGTCTTCATCTTCACAAATGAAAATAGCTTGCTCTGATTCAAAAAAGGGGCTTTTTATTGCCAAGGGATATTCCTTTTTGCTTGCTGGCGCCATCATTTGATGGCGCTTTCTCGCTCAACTTGATTTACGTTGGTTTAGCTTGAAGTGGTTTGGCTTAGTACAAGGTTTGCGGTAGTTCAAACGACTCAAGTAGGCCACTGGTAAAGGGATTTACCTTCTTATCCGCTTGCACGCGATAACGCATATGGCCTTGGTCGATAGCAAATTCATAATCAACATAAGCCGCTGTTGTCCCGGTTACCTTGCCTTTGTCTAGCATTCTAAACAGCGCCCATGGCCCTTGTGTTGTCATCGAGCGCGGTGAGCGATCGGCGGCGCCCGGCACTAACGTCACCTTAGTTTGTGCGCCCGCACGTAAAGTATTGGGCCAAACTAAGCCGGTTTGACGTCTTGGGCCGTGGCTGTATTCCACGTATTGGCCATCCACATTCATAATGCTGCGACGTTTATCGGCACTCAATTCCAGTGGTTCAACGGTAAATTCTACGTCTAACGCCCCTTTTTGGTTAAAGTAGGCTTGCTGAATTTGTTTCGCCATATTCACTCTGGCCAAAATATCTGGCCTGATCAGTGCTTGGGTCCCCGTCCAGCCCGGCTCGACGCCTTGTGAGTCTTCTAAAAAGATTTTTAGCTGGCCTTGGTAGAATTGCTCCAAGGTCCCATCGGGTGCAAAAAACGTTACAAAATCATCTAGCTCGGCGTCTTTTTTGGCACTCGGATCAAACGGGTAGCGACCCGCCAATTTATCTTCAAACTCCAGATAAACATCTTGATACCACATGACTTCAAGGTGTTTGATGGCTGCCACCATCATCACCCGCCAACTATCATGGGCCAGTTGTCTGACGGTTTGGTTTAACGGCGCGGGTAAGCCCTCCGCTACGCGCTGTAAGGCATAGATAGGATCGGCATCGGTTAAGCCAATGCGTTTTTGCGTCGCGGCCAAGGCTGCGCGGCCTTGATCGGGCGACAGTTGGATCTCTTTTAAATACTCGTGTAATGCCGCTATCGACTGGTTAACTTCATCTAGGTAAGCGGGTTTATCGCCCTTCGCTTCAAGCATTTCATTTAATGCAATAAAGTCACCTGCGATATCAGAGGCTACCTTATATTGCGCAGAACGTTTTAACGCTTGTTTGGCTACTTCATCATCTGGCATGGCTGGGAACAATTGGGTGTTATCCGATAAGGTAGCTAACACACGATTAAGGGGTTTAGCACTGCTGGTCAGCTCACTTAAGATCATCACGGCGTCATTAATATCTTTGAAGTTTTTAATCCGCACGCCAGCTAATGCCTCATCCCAGCTTGCGATATAGGCTTGTTGGTACAAGTCATGAACCTTGGCTTGCAGCACTTTCTTGTCTTCGTCACTGAAGTTAATGTTATCTCTAAGCCCCAGCACCCAAGTATCAATCAGCGCTAGCTCAGAGATTTCTGTGGTATTAGGTACAAAAAAGCGCTCAAAGCCTTGTTTGGTCAGTAGTCTTGCAATTTCAACTTGCTGCTGTTGATTATCAAATACCAAGTCATATACGGGACCAATGACCGCACGTAAGGCTAATGGGCCGCCTAATTCAACCTCAGCTTGTTTTTGCAAACCACGGAAAATTCGTTGCTCAATCGGCAGCTGCAATAACTCCTTTTGTGCATTAGCAATAAGTTGATCATACGGGGCCAACACAGTTTCTGCATCGGCTATGCCTTCGCTGCGCGCAAGCTGTAAATCCGTGTGTTCAAGCGCGTAGTTTAAGTGGCCCATCAATTGCTCTTGCATATCCCGATTACCGGTAAAGGCTTGCTGCCAGTAAGCGGCAAAGTACGCTTGGATCAACTCGTCTTGACGGCCGCTGTTATCGGTGAGCATGCGTAAGATGCGTAGCTCTGCGAGCTTTTCATCACTGCCTTGGGGTGCTTGCGCAAGTTGTTTGGCTACCCCTGTCATCAGTGAAGGAAGGTAATGGTAAGACAATAATTTTAAATAGGTTTCTTCAACTTCCGGGCCAATCAGATGGCCTTGGTATAAGCCCATGTCCGAAATGTATTTCGGTTTATCACGGAAAAAGCCGTACTCTAAGGTGGCGCTACGGATCAAATTAAGCGGTTCAAGTAAGTTTTTACCGGTTGGGTCAACCGTGTAATCGGCGCGTAATTGGTTAAATTTGGCTACCTTTTGCAGTACCGCATCAGCCGATTGCGAATTTTTTTGGTAATAGTTATACCAAGCAGGCACCAATAAAAACGATGCTAAGCTACAGGCGACAAAACTTAACCCGATTAAGCGGCGTTTTTGTTTTGCCACACGAAAATTATCGCCCGCTAAGCCTGCTTCAGGGTAGATGATTTTACTAAATAGGTTGGGTGTAAAATAGGTTGTTGAATTTTTTGCATTCTGAGCACGATTAATCGACTCATTCATGCCATACCTTGCCGCTGCAGCATCAACAAAAGCGTTTACCGGCACCCCTTGTTGAAACACCGAAGAAAAATAGACCCCGCGCACTAACGCGGATGTTGAGAACTGATCACTGGATAAGGCGTCATGGAAAAATTGCAATAGCACCCGTTTCAGGCCAGCCATTTGTCTGTGTAGGCTGTATATGGCCGCTTTTTCATCGCTATTGCGGCTTTGCATCAGGGCGTTGGGGATCATGGCCGCAAAGCGACGCAAAAACTGCTCGTATTCATGGTCAAACTCTTGTAACCATGAATCAAATTGCGCGACAGAGTCTAACGAAAAGGTGAAACCCAGAACTTCATCACGCTGCTCTTTACTGTATTCACGGAAAAACGGTTCAAAGCCGTGGAGTAAGTCCAACTTAGTTAAGGTGATATAAACAGGTAACCGGGTTGATAGGGTTTCCATTAATTCACGTAATCTGGCGCGGATCAGATAGGCGTAGGCTTTGCGCTCGGCCACATCCGATGAGGCAAGGTGCGCGATATCAAGAGCAATCACCACGCCATTTAGCGGTCTTCTGCTGCGTTTTTGCTCTAGCCAATGAATAAAATGCAGCCATAAATTACGCTCTAGTCCGTCACTGTCGCCCGCTTGCGTGCTTTGTTGCGTAAGCAATTCACCGTCGGGATCAATCAATACGGCCTTATCTCCTATCCACCAATCAAATGAATAGGGATTTTCAGATTGCTCACCGGATGCACGCATCACCGAGCTAAGCACAAAACGTTGTCCCGAGCGGTTAATGAGGCTGGTTTTACCCGCATTTTCCAGACCCAACACTAAATACCAAGGCAAGCTATAAAGATAATTACGACTGTTTAAACTGTGTTTCAAACGCTGTAATACGCCGTTTAGCTCGCGCTCTTGGCGCTCAACAAAGCGCTGAATGGGGTTTTGCTCAAGCAAGGACTCGTGCTGCTGCTGGCGTTGCAGTTTTTGGTATTTTCGCCATTGAAAAATGCCCCAACAAGATAGCGCAATCAATGCCAGCATAGCGCTAGCAATTACGCGGGCTACGGTACCCGATAGTGGATATTCCCCGTCAATTTCTAATCTGGGTCCAAGCCACCAAATGGCGATTTGCAGCAGTGCGAAGATGGCCATTAATAAGCCTGGCACCGACGCCCTAAACAAGCTTTTAAAACGACCTATTATGGAGAAGAAGCTATTCCACATCGACATTATCCCTAAATAATTAAATACCAGCTCACATCCAAATTAAGATGTGTGCTATTGATTTACTTTGTTATTAATTCTTTTCACCAAGCTCGGCTCCCAATTGGGCAAAGTAATCTCAGTGATTTGTTTATGTAATTGTTGGTACTGATCGCGGGCTAACGCACTTAAGCCGTACTTGTCCAATAGATCAGCCGTTAGCAAACGCCAGTAAAACTGCTCTCTGGGTTGTTTGGCCATTTGTAACCCTTGGTTTAGTTGTGCCAGTGCGATTTCTAATCCCGCCTTTTGCGCCGTGCTATCGGCTTGCTGCCAGAGTAATTCCCAGTCTCCGGCACCAGCATCTTGCGCGCCTTGTTGCTCGTTTAACCATTGCTCGCTTGCCTCAGATAAAAAGGGTCTGGCGCAGCTGAAGCTCAATTTTTCAATGCCGGGCAAACGGGCAATAAATCCGGCTAATTCCTCTTTAATCGCATCAGCGCTGGTTGGGTAACCCAGCTTGGTGGCAATTTGCGCACTTAAATAATGACCATCAAACCAATATGGTCGCAGTGCCAAACTCGCTTCTAACTTGCGCCACAGAGCTTTGTCGGGGCCATGATTAATGGCATCTTGAAAATCTCGCGCGGTGTCTTCATCCACGGCGGCCAGTTCGGTTTTACCTTGCTGATCGCCAGCAGGCATAGCGGTGATCGCAAACCATGTGCTATAGCGACGTAAACGTAACCCCTGCGCCATGCCACTGTCACTTTCACACATAAAATCCGCAATTTTTTGCAAGGTTTTTTGGACTTCTCGCTCGTTGCTAGTATCAAAGGCCAACCCTGAACTGCCTGAAGACGTACTCAGTGTGGGTGTTAAACTGGGTCTGCTTGTTCGAGTGACAGCGGGCGTAGTTTGCTCGGCCGAGCTAGCTAATAATGGTTGCAATTTTTGTTGTAACCTAACAGCTTCAACATCGGGCAAACCGTATTTGCCAGCAAGCGCCACCAAGCGCGTTAAATAGCTTTCCGCTTCTGCTTTTTGATCCGGTGACAACTGGGGGGAACTCAGTTGATCAGCGCACACTATGCTGCGCTCCAGCATCATTTGAAACAGCCGTCTACGGGGTAATTTGCCCTTGTCACCCGGCGCAGGAAACGCCTCTAACCAGAACTGTTCGGCAAAATTTACTAACACGCCAATTGACATAACAAGCTTGTCGGCGCGTTTATCTTGTTGTAAGCATTGCAGTAAAAACGACAACAGCTTGATGTCTTTACTGCGCGTGCTGAGCAATTCAACCGCGCTAGACTCCACTTGTGGCCATTGCACGGTTTCATGAGCCAGTGAGCCCACTTTCATCAATTGTTCTTCGATAAATTCGTATTTGGCATCGTCGAGCAAACGCTCGCCGACGGCGCTGTTGTCACTGATTGGCTTGGCAATGGCAGCTACGTAGTCCTGCATGGTTACCACCCGCACGTTTTGCGCATCGGCGCGATGGCTTTAACAAGATCTGCAACATCAAAATGCAGATCATTAACGGCGGCCAAATCACTACTGATAAGCATGGTGCGCCCAGTCAGCATGGTTTTCATCACTTCAATTGCCGGCAAGCCGCGGCCACTGCGGATCATGTACCCTGTTTCATCAAACTGCCATTGTTGTACGTTACGGCGGTTCGCACTTACCGTGACCTGTAATTGGCTGATGTCTTGCGACTCAGGTAAATACAGCTCTACCCGACTGATCTTGTTAACACAACTAAGTAACAACACCGGACGCTCACCATGGGTACCAATCGCGGGTGCACTTAGCCAGTGTTGTGTCAACTGATCGCTTACCCTTTCGCTGGCATAAATAAAGCCATCTTTAGCAACGCCTTGCTGGCTGCGTTGCTGCTCCATTTGTTGCATTTTCGCCCATTGTCCCGGTTTATGAGAGTGTGATAAATCCGCAGCAACAGCCACTGAGGCTTGTTCATTGACTGGCGTTGAGAATGTGCTATCAAAACAGGCTAAACGCTCAAGTCGATTGCCAATCAGTGTACAGGTTTTAGCTTGATTAAGTACGTCGGCCTCAGACGCGTTTGACTGCTCGGCAACGAGCTGACTCGGCCAACTGAGCATCAAACTCAAGCTTATAATCGCAGGGAATGTTAATTTCAATTGCCGATCTCCAACCGTAAACATTTATGGGCTAAGGTTCGCTTGGGCAAACCTAAGCTGTCTGCAGCCCGTGCTCTATCACCATCAAATTCGGCTAATCGGGCCGTGATCAGGTGTTTTTCATAATCCAAAATGGCTTGCTTTAGATCATTCACTTGGGACATGGCGTTGGTATCAATATTGGGCATGCCAGCCACCCCTTGCGCCTGTGTCACTTGATCCATAATTAAGCTATCAAGGGGCAGTTGCTCCACGCTGATCTCAGCCATGGCTTCGGTGTGCGCGCAGGCATAATCTATGATGTTTTTTAGCTCACGTACGTTACCCGGAAACGCATAACGTCTAAGCTCGGTCAGCGCCGAGTAACGTATGCCCGTCACTTGACCTTGATGCTGCAGGTTATAGCGGGCAATTAAATGCTGACAAAGCTGGCCCAGGTCGGCCAAGCGTTCTCTTAACGCCGGACTCAGTAACGGAAACTGATTGATGCGATAGAACAAATCACGGCGAAATAGGCCCTGCTCAACTTGCTGCTGCAAATTGACGTGAGTAGCGCATATCAAACGGAAACTGGCATTTTGCTCTTGGGTTGCCCCCACAGGACGATACTTGCCCGCTTCAAGCACGCGCAATAACTTAGCTTGCAAATTCGCTGGCATGTCGCCAATTTCATCTAAGAACAAACTGCCACCATCGGCTTCTTTCACTAAACCAACCTTGGCTTTAGTGGCACCGGAAAACGCCCCTTGCTCATGTCCAAACAGTTCGCTTTCAAGCAAGTTTTCAGGGATCGCGGCACAGTTTATGGTCACTAAAGGTTTATCTTTACGGTCTGACAATTGATGAATTGCCTGTGCAATTAAGTCTTTACCGGTACCTGTTTCGCCTTGAATCAATACACTTAGACTCAATCTGGACGCGCGACTGATGTTTTTACGCAGGGTAGCCATAACGTCACTATCACCAATGATTTGCTTTTCTAAGCGATGACTTTTGTCATGATCGTCGGCGCGATTTTTCAGAGTTTGTACATCTTTGTTTAACCACTGCTGCTGCACTTGCTGCTGATTTAGTTTGGTCAGTATGACTAACTGGCCAGCCAAAATTTGCACAAACTGCTGTAGCGCATCAGAGTCGGCTAATTGAGCAGAACTAGCAATCAAAACCAATACACCATGTGCACCTTGCCCATCAGCAACAATTGGTTTGATAAGTAAAAACTCATCTTCATTTAACTCGCTACTGAGTTGACCAAATGCCAGATTGTCATACCAATACACACGCTGCATCAAGTCCATGCAAAATGCTTTGTTTTGCCTAATGGCTCGGGTAAAGGGCTGAGAAAAGTCATCCATTTGCCAGCTTAGCGAGCCAGCACCACTTACCGCTTGGCTCGGCCAGCCCATGGCCGCCAAGCTATGTTTATCTGGGCTTAATAAATACATGCCAGCGAGGCGTATCGCCGGCTGTTGCTCAAGGGCGCGACAACAATGCGCCGTGGCCGTAGCCAAACTCATTGAGCCTGTTAACGCGCCCACCGCAGCTAGCCAAGGGACGCCATCGACTACTCCACTTGGCATACAAACTCACCTTCTTCGGCGTACAAGCCAACAAATGATATGGCTTCACCCTGAGCCAACTTATTAAGCAGAATTTGTGACAACGGCGGCAGCAATTGACCATCAATAATGGCTTCAAGCATACGGGCGCCGTTTTCTGAGCGCGTCGCGCGGCGGGTAATTTCTGATACCAACGAATCAGATAGCTCTACTTTTGCCTTGTATCGACTTGCCAAACGCTGTTTTAAACTGGCTAGTTTATGGCCTACTATGTCCGTCAATACGGATTCAGTTAACGGCAAATAAGGCACCACTTCCATTCGAGCCAGTAGCGCAGGTTTAAAAAATGCCGCTAACTCAGGATATAAGTAATGCTGCATGGCCTGATGATCACCAGCATGATCAACGATAGCTTGATAACCTAAGTTAGAAGTTAAAAAGAACACGATATTTTGGCAATCAATCAGACGACCTTCGCCATCCGCCAATTCACCTTTATCGAATGCTTGATAGAATAAGTTCAACACTTCTGGGTGCGCTTTTTCTACCTCATCCAACAGCACAACCGAATAGGGTTTCTTGCGGATCGCCTCGGTTAAAATACCACCCTCACCATAACCCACATAACCCGGCGGTGAGCCAATTAAACGTGATACCGTGTGTTTTTCTTGGTACTCAGACATGTTAATGGTGGTTAAAAATTGCTTGCCGCCATACAACTGCTGGGCAATTTGCAGCACGGTCTCGGTTTTACCCACCCCACTTGGCCCTACCAGTAAGAATGCGCCTTTAGGTCGACCGGCACGACGTAAATCAGCGCGCGCGGTTAAAAGGTGCTTATGGATGGTTTCGATGGCGGGCATTTGTCCTTTCACTTCTTGTGCTAGCAAATCCGGTAAATGGGTGATTTTTTCCAGCTCATCACTATTCATTTGATTAACAGGCACGCCGGTCCAATCAGCAATCACTTCGGCAATTTGCTGCTCGTCCACCCAAGGATGAACCAAGACTTGTTCGGATTGAGCATCCGCTAATTGTGCTTCAATGTGTTGTAACTGCGCCGTTAACGCATCCACATCTGTTGCTTCATCGCCTTGCAACAGCTGCTGGCGAACATCGATTAACTGGGTTACCCATTGGGTTTGGGTTTGCCATGCTTGCTCTAGCTGTTCGCATTGCTGTTGTTTTTCGGCAAAGCTTTGCTCTAGCTCGGCCACCACTTGGGCAACGTCTTTTACCCCTAATTGAAGGTCACGTTGCAACAGTGCAATTTCGGCCTCTAACTCATGGCATTGGGTGGTTAAACGCGCCAGTTGCGCCGGCGGTGAAGACAAGTTGATGGCAATGCGCGCACAGGCCGTATCCAGTACATCGATGGCTTTATCGGGCAATAAGCGGCCTGAAACATAACGCGCTGAAAGCTCTGCCGCCGCCTTTAATGCTTTATCACTGATTAATACCTGATGCGCATTTTCATACAGGGTATGCAGGCCACGTAAAATGCTGATACTGGCCTTGATACTGGGCTCTTCTAATTTCACCAGTTGAAAACGACGTGCTAAGGCTGGGTCTTTCTCAAAATACTTTTTGTATTCTTTCCAAGTTGTCGCGCCGACCGTACGTACCTCGCCGCGGGCAAGCGCTGGCTTTAATAGATTCGCCGCATCACCGCTGCCTTCTTGATTACCTGCACCGATCAAAGTATGCGCTTCATCGATAAATAAAATGATCGGATCGCTGGCGGTTTTAACTTCTTCTAAAATGCCTTTTAGGCGTTTTTCAAATTCACCTTTAACCGCCGCACCCGCTTGCAGCAAACCTAAATCTAACGCCAACAGTTTTACGTTTTGCAACGCGCTAGGTACCTTTTTCGCCGCAATACGCTGGGCTAAACCTTCCACCACGGCGCTTTTACCTACCCCTGCATCGCCCACCACGATGGGGTTGTTTTTACGTCGGCGGCATAAAATGTCAATCATCAGGTCAATTTCGCTATCGCGGCATAACACAGGATCTAACTCACCATTGGCCGCAAGCAAGGTAAAATCTGTGGTGAACTTGTCTAGCATAGATTGTGCTGGAGCTAAGCTTGGCTCTTTGCTGGTTTTAACTTGATCTCTCTCAGGCGCTTCAGATGATGACGCAGTTAACTCACTAAACTGTTGACGTAGAGCTTCACGGTTTACTTGGTTAAAGTGATTGACCAAATCTAACGGCAAATAGCGCTCAGCATTCATTAAACATGCAATGAATATGGCGCCTGAGCGCAGCTGGGTTTGGCCAAGCTCGGTGGTGGATAACAGCCATGCATCTTGCAGTAATTCAACCAGTAATGGAGAAAAAACCGGATAGGTGTCATGGTTATCACCTTGAGGTAATAAACGCGCCAACTGCTGTAAAAACAGCTCGTGATCTTGCTGTAAATGGCCCAGCAATTGGCGACAATCACACAAAGGGCTTTCGGTTAAGGTGTGTAAAAAATGCAGTACGGTCACGTCGCGATTTTCACGGCTCACACTTAAGGCTGCCGCTTGCTCTAAGGCTTGGTGCGCAACAGGCGATAATTTTTCGACTAACTTAGTGAGGTCAATTCTCATCGTTCGTTTCCTTACTTTAGGATCTGGTGCAACTGTTCAATAACCGCTGCTGACTTACTGTGTAGATTGATAGACATAGCGATAAACAGCCCTAGCAGGCCTAAGCCAAATCCACTAAATACGGTCCAAAGTGGCAGCTGGCGACTTAATCGATACTGAGTATTGGCAACATGATCGGTCGCTTGCGTTAAATGCTTACTTGGCTCAATTTTGTATTGCTTTAGTAAGTCATACAGCTCAGCCACAATTTGTTTGTATTCCTCTTGACCATTGGCCATGACCTTGTAACGGCCTTCAAAACCTAAGTTGAAGCAAAGGAAAATAAACTCGAGCAAATCTAAATAACGTACTGGCTCATTTTCTAATCTCGCTAAGATTGAAAAGACCTTTTCACCGCCCCAGGTTTCATTATGAAACCGTGTCAGTAATGAATGTTCTGCCCATTCACTGTGACTGCCCCATTCTGTCCCCATCACCGCTTCATCGATAAAACTACACAGCACATAACGATAAGCAATGATCAGGGCTTGCTCGTAGCCACGCTCTTTAAGCTCAATTTCAATGGCCGCAATCTCGCTGACAGTCTGCTGATATAAAGCTGAAATATCTTCCATCCAATCCAGCTTACGCACTCTGATCACCATGCCAAACAAAGGCAATGAAGCATCTATCAAGGCATTAAGACTGTTACCGCGTAGCTGAAAATGGTAATCCATGTCTAAATTAATTTGTTTGGCTTGCTGAAACAGCAAGCGCTCTACATCATGGTTGCTGGCTTGCTTAAATTCTTTATCTAGCATGACTAATTCCTTAATGCCCAAAATTGCATTTCTAGCTCAGGGAAGTTGCCTGCTACGTGGAAAGCAAAACCACTGGCACCATTTAGGGCATTCCAACTTGGACTTGACTTATCGAGTTGGTAATAGATAAACCCGCTATGATAAGGCAGCTGCCTCGGGGCAACCGGCAGTGGCAGTAATGGCACCCCAGGTAATTGTAATGAGATTAACTCGCGGATTTTCTCGGTGGACGAGATCTTGGTTTGTTGCACAAACAGTTTACGCAGTTGATCTAACGGCATGCGCGCTTTAACCGCGAGAATGAAGTCGGCTTGTTGTGGCAATTGGCTGTCTGACATTGACGCAACCATTAAGCCGTATTGACGTTTTTGCAATTGCAGCGACACTGCTTTTGGCTCAAGTACGATGCTCAGTGATTGTCTTAACGCATGGACTAATTCGTTAAGCGCCGCTGTTGGGTAATCATGGTTATAGGGTGGAATGACTGGGGCTAAGCGGCTGTCATCGGTGAAGGTGAATAACTCACCCGCCAAGGATGCCAACGCTTCATAAACACGCTCTGGATGAATCGAGCGCATTTGCGATAAATGTTTTAATCTTGGCCCTTCGCGGTTCAGTAGTTGCAATAACATAAAGTCGGCTACATCGGCGACCGCACCTTGGCTTGGTGAGCCTAAACGTTTGGCAATGTTACGGGCACGCTCAAACATTAGCCCCGCGGTTTCACTTAAAAACTGATGTAATCTGCCCACTACATTGCTGTTTTGATGGCAGGGTATAAAATCAGTGTCCATTAATAAGCTGCCATCGGGACGCTTTTGTAAAATGCGAGCCACCGGCATGGCGGCATAACCGCTGCGATCTTCATGCTCCAGCATTAATTTGAGCTGAACCTTAGCCACATCCATCTCGGTAAAATCGCCAGTTGTGCTATGAATGTCCTTTACCGAATGCTTCTCGGCACGATATCTGTGGGTTAGCTTATCATCAGGCCAAGTAACCTCATTCACCCCTTGGCTGCGCAGCGGAATAGCCAGATAGAGAATTTGATTACTGGCGTGCTCACCTTCGATATCTAAGGGATCAGGATTAAGATCTTCATTAGGAATATTGAAAACCGTGCCATCAGGCATCACACCCGCCGCTTGAGAAATGGCAATACGGCCAAAACTTAAATACTCCGGGTTTAGCTCAAATGCATTGATACCATAGGCATAGGGGTTAAGAGATATCAGCCTTTGGTTTAGCAGGTATTCGCCGTGACGCTGGTGTTGCTGAAAATGCTGTGGCTTAATAAATAAGCCTTCCTTCCAAATCACCCTGTTTCTTAAAGACATAATATTTACTCTACTCGTTGTAACTTAACGTCAAATTCACGCAGCTGGACCAAAATATGAAAGTCTGTATTTCGCCCGGTCAGCTTTTCAATTTTTTTCCATTGGACCTTTTCTGGATCCGTGTACATGGCCATTACTGCGATGTACAAGGTGTCCTCATCTAGCTCAAATGCTTCAATAAATTTAAATTGGCCGGGATTAAGAGCGTAATCATCATGGTCGATATAGTTTTTCGCTAAGGCTGCCTCTGGATCCGCAATCAGCGAGTCGTAGTCAGCGGCAAGAAACTTTGAATCGTCCTTTAACTGAAATATCTGAAATGCGACCGGCGTTGAATCACCACTTAAATTCGGATTCAGTAGTTCATCGGCAACTAAACTTAATGTCATGGTCGCGGGTCTTTGCTCTGGCTCCCCTATCGCAATGGAAGGATCCCAAATTACCTGCCCGGTTTTTTTGACGACGTTATAGACGGAACTACACCCAACTAACTGCAGCAATAGCAACGCAAACAGCGTCCAGCGCAGTTTCATTAGCCTTGCTCCTGCTGTAATTCACGTAGCTTTTGGTCATAAGCCTGTTCAAATATTTCCCAAAACAGCTTCTCAAAACCTTGCTGACGCCCCGACGATAACTCATCAAAATAGGCGCGATACATGTTCCAAGCCCAAGCTTCATCTTGCTGGCCTTGTGCCTGCTCTGCGGTGCGATAGTGTTTGAAGCGGTTAAATAAATTATCAGGGGAAAATGACGTGAGAATATGATTTAACGCATAAGAGATCGCATGTTGTACCGCTTGCTGGTGGTATTGAACCACCTTTAAGCTCTCAGCTATCGCTGAAGGCGCACTTAAGTGAACTGGGCTTTTGTTTACACCAAACATAATGTCTACGGTTTGCTCAAAGTTCAGACCTAGACGAAGTGGGTTGTCTTCAATCGGTTGAAGGTTTTTTTCCGATACGCCGTAGCGCTGGCGATCAACATTTTGGTGTAACGCTAGTAAGCCTTGAATGGTGGCGCGCATGGCGCGGCCTAATTCTTCGCCTAAATTCTGCAACTGACCACTGTTAAGCCCGGTTTGCAAAGGGACCGCAAGACCTCTTAAAACAGGGCCAACAGCAATATGCTGTTCACTTGATAACGGGGCATGTTGGTCTTCGGTGTAGTCATAATCTGGGTGTGCTTGCGTCACGTTTAAATCCTCATTGTACGTATGCAATTCTGTGTTAAAGGCGGCGTTTACTGTATTGTTGGCATCGGCATGTACCATTTGCTCTGATGCAATTGGCGCTTGTTGCCAATCTAAAATAGGTTCAACAGGCACATCGACATTGGATGTTGGGTTGATTAAGCAAGCAGGCGGTTCAGCACCCCATTTATTTTCCAGTTCATCAAGGGCTAGAAGTGGATCATATTGCGCATTACGCTCCGGACTGACTTGCTTATCCTCTTGTTTTGACGTAGCTTTTTCTGATGATATTAGCTGATCAATTTCGGGATGATTAAATTCATCCATATCATTGAGTGATTGTTGAAAGTTGACTCGCAACTGGTAATCACCAATTTTGATTTCATCATTATCGTGTAATTGCACCCACTGTTGACGCCCCACAGGAAATGAGGCGCCATTCATAAACGTCAGGCCTGCCATATCTTGTAAACAAAAGCCACCATCACGAAACCCAATTTGGCAATGCAGCGGCGCAATTTGTTTTTGGTTATCGGTTAATAACCAATCGGCACTGTGATCAGAACCAATTCCCCCCCCAAGACGATCAAAAAGATAGCTTGCTGCTAGTCCGGGATTAAGCTTATCGGCGTTGATTACCGTGAATTCAATATGTTCTTTTACTTCGTTCATCGTATTTCCTAAATCAGGCTCTCACTTGGATAACTACTTTTCTCGCTGGATCCACCTTGCCTAAGAAGGCACTCCAACCTAGCTGTGCGGGCTGAGTTTGATTAAGCTGCAGAGGGTTGATTTGATCCTCTGCGAGTTGCAGTTCCAGTTCCCATGCTAATTGCTCGCGCAGCACAAACTCCAATAACTTGCACAAGGGTTGGTATTCAATTCCACTGGGTAAGAAATCTTTGAATCGCTGCTGGGTTAAGTCACTGATCACCAGCCTAAATTTTCCTGACCTGTCTTCAACCGCATCCCCTATCACACTGTCAATGCCCAGCGCATTACCCTGTGCACCTAAGCTACATTTTTGATTATCAGCAATAGATACGTAGCGTTTTTGCCAAGGCTTAACTTGAACATGGGCGAGGTCAAAACAATGACCGACGATACCTGAGACCACTTGAGGTGAGCGATTCTTACCCGCCAACATGCCCGAATACGCCAACATCTTGCACCAGTTAATCGGCGTTTCCCCGCGCATAGAGTCGCTAGCCAACCCAACTAAGGAAAATAATTGTGCCGAGAATTTGTCTTTGGCATCCGCTTCAAATTGAATGTAATAGCGATATTTACGCCATGCTAGATGCAACAGTTCGGTTAATCGGTGATTGAAAAAATCGAAAAACTTATGCTTGATGCCATCTTCGCTTTCGCAAGCTAGCTCATCCAAGTAATAATTTGGCAGCGGCGACTGTGAGCCGTTTAAGCCTAAGAAACGGGTCACCAAGTTATATCGAGCTGGCTGCCCAGCTAATTTCTCTAAACCGGCAATGTCACTTCGCGCAAAACTTAGGCTTTTGTCGGCGGCATAAAACAAAGCAAAGTCTTGATCATTTTGTAGTTGCTTTAATAACTCAACCAATTGAAAAAAGTTGTACTGACTTGCGTCATCAAGCAATCGCTCTAGCCCACTTATATCAGTGGCTGCTGTCCCTTGCGTGCACTCCATTGATACTGCTCACTATTTTTTTCATTGATAACTTCCAACTCATGGTAAGAGTTGATACTGGCATAGAGAGAAAAAAACCGGCTCAATAGGGAGCCAAATAAGTACAGGTCACCTTCGGTAGCAAAGCAGTCTTGGTCTAACCACAACCGACTCTTTAAGCCCCGCACAGGCACGCCCTTATAAAGTCTATCCGTGGGAACAGTTTCTATTTTGACGATGCCATCGAGACGTTTTCGAGCGACTTTTTCAGCTTGGCGATCCACCAAAGCCTTAAAGTCATAGGCACGTAATACTGCTTGCAGTGCATCTTTAGATAACAAAGACAAGTAGTTAAGAGACAGGTTTGAAATCAAGGTCCAGAGTAAACTGCCATCCAAAACAGGACGTAAGCTAGACGTAGGAACGGTGATATTTTTAAATGTCACAAAGGCGGGTGTGCTGCCAGTTTCCAGACAAATATCACCGATTCCCAGCTCAACCGGCAATTGACGATTAGTACAGGTTAAGTCTATCGAGATGGTTTCACTTGCCACAAAGCTGAGGGTTTCATCATCACGAACAAAGGCGATATCATTTTCAAAGCCATCATTGCGAATGCTGTTCTTAACCCGGGTTCGATAATATAAAGCTTGGCGGTTTCTGACCCGCTCTATTTCATGCTGAAAGCTTTCAAATGCGTGATAAATTCTTGGTTTACCACGTAAACGTCCATCGTTGTCTAATTGCCAACCTTGTACTTTATCAACCGAGAACACTTCAAAGTGAGAGGGATAGCGACTCGATGGCCTGATCTTATATTGGCTAGACTTGCCGTTGAGATCGATTGGATCAGCGGCATGACTAAACAGATTAATAGCGGGAGTACAATGTAATTGAAAATCATCAAGGATGAGATTTATATCTGCCGGCAGCACCTTGTTAAAGCTAATACGAATACTCAATTGTTCGCGTGCAACTGGGGGTAATGCCGCTTGTAGACCGTTAATATCAAAAAAATAAAACGCCTGAGAAAAACTCAGGTATTCCTGCAAAATCCGATAGCCCTCATGGGCATTGGCTGGGTAAGGTAAAATCGCATCTTCCGGCTCAAATCCCACCATGGCAACCGGACTTTGACCCAGTGCAAAATAATGGCCGTCGATACCGACCTCTATGGTTTCAAGATATTGATTTAACCAAAGATATAAGGTTTGCGCATTATAAGTACTGCCACCTAAATAAAAGCGTAAACTATTTAGATTTAATGCATTTAAAGGTTGTTTGCTAAGTATATCGAGGCTTAATTCAATAATACTCATATCGCGTGAGTGTGAAACGTGTAACTCTCTGGTTTCAATAGGATAAACCGTGACATCACGACAACTACTAAACCGGCAGTGAGTATCTTGAACAGGGATACTCTTCATCTCTGTGCCTCGTGGCACACATTGACCTTGGTCGATGGATTTATCTTTTGCCGAAAATTGCATAATGGTCATCGATGGTACTGGCCGTAAATAGTTTGGCCAGAGCATGTTGATCATCGAATGAGTTAACTCGGGGAACTCGTCTTCAATTTTTTCACGTACCTTGCCAGTTAAAAAAGCAAAGCCTTCAAGCAAACGCGCGACATCAGGATCAACAACTTTACCATCAAGGTACTGAGTTAGCTGCGGATGTACCTGAGCGAACTCCTTCCCTTGTTGAGTCAAGAAGTCTAACTCTTCGCGATAATACTTGTTTACTGACATACTACTGCATTGCCTTGTATCTGCGGTTACCGTCGAGAATAAATCCCAATTTGATTTGACTTTGTTGGTCTCTCAAATTGAGTGTGCCGGTTAAATGAAAAGACAACATCAACGGATCATTTGGCTGTCTTTCAATGGCCACGTCCAACTGATGGATACGCGGCTCATACTCGGCAATTAATTTTTTGATTGCTAATTTAATACGCAAGTTAAGATCGCGTGAGCCGGCGGTGGCATCATTAAAATCGATTAACCCAAGATCAGGGGCACTTTGTGAGTGCCCGCGACGTGCATTAAATAGATTCAAAACATTAGCCTGTATCGAAGCGACCACATCGGCTAAATCAGGCGCCGACCAATGACTGGCGGTTGGCGCTTGATCGGACAGGCGCTGGAAAAAACCAACCTTAAATGCCTGTCCCGTTTCTTCATCATATATTGACATGGTTAGGCTTTATCCAAGCGGCCTACCAGTGACAGCTCAAAGTTTGCGCCCATGTATTTAAAGTGAGGACGCACGGCTAATCCCACTTGATACCAGCCTGGCTCCCCTTCTACTTCGCTTACCTCTACCTTAGCGGCGCGCAGTGGGCGACGGCTACGAACCTCTGCCGGCGGGTTCTCCTGATCAGCAACGTACTGGCGCACCCAAGTGTTCAACTCACGCTCAAGATCACCGCGCTCTTTCCAAGCACCAATTTGCTCACGTTGAAGCACTTTAATGTAATGCGCCAAACGGTTAATGATCATCATGTAAGGAATTTGAGTGCCTAACTTATAGTTAGTTTCTGCCTCTTTACCTTCTTTGGTATTTGGGAATATCTTTGGTTTTTGGATAGAGTTGGCCGAGAAAAACGCCGCGTTATCCGAGCCTTTACGCATAGTTAAAGAGATAAAGCCTTCTTCTGAAAGTTCAAACTCTTTACGATCCGTAATTAATACTTCGGTTGGGATCTTAGTTTGCAATTGTCCCATCGACTCAAAATTATGAACCGGTAAATCCGTTACCGCACCACCACTTTGTGGGCCAACAATATTTGGACACCAGCGATATTTAGCAAAGCTATCAGTTAAACGGCTAGCAAATGCAAACGCAGTATTACCCCATAAATAATCCTCATGGGCCTTGCTCACATCTTCTTTGTAGCCAAAGCTGCGTACTGGGTTGTCTTCAGGATCATACGGGGTACGAAGTAGAAAACGTGATGCCGTTAGACCTATGTAGCGCGAATCTTCTGATTCTCTTAAACCACGCCATTTAGTGTATTTCGGGCTTTCAAAGGTGGCTTTTAAATCCTTTTGATTTGGCAATTCTTCATAAGATTCAATACCAAAGAAGCTAGGCGCTACCGATGAAATAAATGGGGCGTGGGCCATCGCGCCAACCGCACCTATGTATTGCAATAGCTTCATGTCCGCACTTGATGGCGTAAACGCAAAATTACCTATCATAGCGCCCACGGGCTCACCACCAAACTGACCATAGCCTGAAGAATATATGTGTTTATATAATCCAGATTGAGCAATTTCCGGTGAATACTCAAAGTCGTCTAATAAATCGGCTTTAGTCGCATTTAAGATCTCTATCTTATTGTTTTCACGAAAATCAGTCTTATCTACTAAAAGCTTAAGACCACGCCATGCCGATTCCATTTGTTGGAATGCTTCATGGTGTAAAATCTCATCCATTTGACTGCTAATTTTTTTATCTAACTCAACAATCATTTGATCAACAACGTGTTTGTTGACAGCTTCTTGGGTATCAGAGCCCAATAATTGACTAATAAAGGATGCAACACCTTTCTTGGCTAAATCATAACCTTCGTCATCCGGCGTGATGCGGGTTTGTTGCATTACCTGATCAAGTAAACTGGTGGTGGCAATAGCAATCGGTTTTTCTGCTACGGCTTCTTGTCCTGACATGTTAATTCCTTTAGCTATGATTAAGATTCAGAGCGGCTAAGCTCAAGCTCTTTTAGAAGTTGATCGCGAGACTCTTGTGAAGACAACAAGGTCTCAAGGCTATTGCGAAACTGGGGGACGTTACCAAGCGGTCCTTTGAGGGCCACTAAGGCTTCACGCAGTTCAACCAATTTACTCAATTCAGGAACTTGTTTAGCCACACTGTCAGGAGTGAAATCTTTAAGCTCGTTGAACGTTAATTTCACCGCTAGCATATCGTCATCATTGTCAGACAATTTATTTTTTACTGACGCATCAATAGCAAGCTGACTTTCGCGCATCACAGCTTCAAAGTTGCCTTTGTCTACTGTGATTGTTTGCCTGTCTTCAATCGGTGTATCTTCTGCTACCCCTTTAAAATCACCGAGTACAACTAGCTTTAGTGGCAGCTCTACCTCTGCCTGAGAATCCCCCGTTGACGGGACATATTTAATATTAATGCGTTCTTTTGGCGCGACTGTTCCATCTTTAGACATAAGCGAGCCTATTCCTTATCTTGGTTAAAGTAATGTGAGAGAGCGTCTTGGCAAAGTGTCATCTGTGCGAATGATGAACGTATGTTTACTACCATTGCAGAGCATAGATAATTGAAATATTCGCTCTTTCCGATAGCTAATGTTTTAATTGTTAGTAAAAATAATTTGAACGCATAAAACCACTTATTACCATTTTATGTCAATAAAAAATTGATTTTTTTATTAGGTGGGTGGGTATATTTTGATCTGGCTCTAGTTAGCACTCATCAAGTATTTACCAACTTAATGCACCTTGTTGCATATACTTTTGGCATTAATAAACAACAACTTATAAATCCAAATCTATCATGATACTATTTATGTAAACAATCACTCGAAATAATGAGTTTATTTTAGACATCACCTTTCATTGATATTATTAGATATATCGCCAATTTTATTGACTTATGCAACATTAGTGGCTAGCATGCCAAAAATATCAATTTAGAGTCATCTTGCAACTGCCTCTCACCTGTTTCCGCAAGAGCTGTCATTAACCGCATTTAAACCTAACTCGATAACGCCACAATCACAGGAAGGAAGGCATCATGGCCGACAACACAGGACTACAATTTACCCTTGTTTGTGAAAACTTGCCGCCAGATACCTTCGTCGTGACAGCTTTTAGTGGCAACGAGGCATTAGGCGCGCCGTTTAATTTTAACATCCAACTTGCCAGTCGCCGTGATGACATTACCCCAGCCGAACTAGTCGATGACAATGCCACCCTTACTTGGTGGCAAGATGGTCAGCCGACCCGCTTTGTTCATGGCGTGATCAGTGCCTTTACTCAAAAAGACACCGGCCATCATCACACGCTTTATCAGTTAAGCTTAACGGCTGCCGCGCAGCGCCTAACATTACGCCAGAATTCGCGTATATTTCAGCAACTCACCGTGCCTGAAATCATCAGTATCATACTTCAAGAAATGGGGATAACGGATTATGCCTTTGCCAATAAACACCCCTGCCAGCCTCGTGAATACTGTGTGCAATACCGCGAGACCGATTTAGCCTTTATCCAACGATTAGCCGCCGAAGAAGGCTTTATTTATTACTTTATTCATAACCAAGACAAGCATGAGATGGTGTTTGCCGATGATGGTCAAGGGCTAATACCCTTGACTGAAGCGCTAACGTATAATGCCATGGCGAGCGGATATCAACCTGTCCCCTATATCCGTGATTTTGCCCTGCAAAGCACCATCGCCAGCGCCAAGGTGCAGTTACAAGATTATAGCTTCAAACAACCAGCCTATTCGTTTTTGCAAAACCAGCAAGGCCAAGGCATTGAATTTCAGCGTGATGATTATGAGCATTATGATTACCCCGGGCGCTATAAAGACGACGCCAGCGGTGAAAAATTCACCCGTGTGCGCCAGCATTTTCTTAATCGAAGCAGCGTGACCGCTAGCGCCCAAAGTAATCAGCCCAAATTATTTGCCGGTGCTAAATTTACGCTAAGTGAACACCTCAACCCCGAGTTTAATGCCAATTGGCAAGTGGTTAAAATCAAGCATGTTGGCGAGCAGCCTCAAGCCCTTGAAGAGCACGGCGGCACAGGCCAAACCCGCTATCATAACACCCTTACACTGTTGCCCGAGCAGCGCCAATGGCAGCTAGACCTACAAACCAAGCCCACGGTAGACGGGCCGCAAATCGCCACCGTCACCGGCCCCCAAGGCGAAGAAATATTTTGTGACGAGCATGGTCGCGTTAAGGTGCAATTTCCATGGGATCGTTACTCCAACAACGACGAAAATGCCAGCTGCTGGGTACGCGTGGCCCAAGGCTGGGCCGGTAGCCAATATGGTGCCATGGCGATTCCGCGCATTGGTCATGAAGTGATTGTCAGCTTTTTAGAAGGCGACCCCGACCAACCCATCATCACAGGTCGCACTTATCATGCTACCAACAAAGTGCCCTATACCCTGCCCGAGCATAAAACCCGCACCGTTATTCGCACCGAAACCCACAAGGGCGACGGCTACAACGAGCTGCGCTTTGAAGACGAAGTGGGCCAAGAAGAAATTTATCTGCACGCGCAAAAAGACTTCAATAGCTTGATTGAAAACGATCAAGCCGAGCAAATCAAACGTGACCGCCACAGCGAAGTCGACCGCGACAGCTTTAAGCTAATCAAAGGCAACCAGCATCATACGGTGGATGGCGAAAGCCGCTTACACACCCAAGGTGAACAAAGCCTCGTCATCAACGGCAGCTTACATATCAAAGCCGGCCAAGCTTGGCTGTCTGACACAGGTAACGAGTTACACATTAAAGCCGGCTCAAAAGTGGTATTAGAAGCCGGCGCAGAAATAACCGTCAAAGCCGGCAGCAGTTTTATCAAAGTCGATCCCGCTGGTGTGCATATTAAAGGGCCCAATGTAAATTTGAATTCGGGGGGCAGCAAAAGTAGTGGCAGTGGTTATGGCGGCAAGGTGGCAAAGCTACCGGGTGATGTAGAGCAAGCCAATAACCTAGCGCCTCATGCCAATATCAGTAAACCACGTTTACTTGCCATCATCGAAGCCAATGTGCCGATTGCCCAACTTTGCCAAAAACAAACCGACGGCTCTTGCCCACTGACTGACTGCCCCTGTCGACCTCAATAGGATGTGATAAGTGAACCCACTGGATTTAGCCCCTGTAAACAAAGGGTATTTATTGATCGAAACTGCGCTCGTCACAGATGTGTTGTATCAGGTGTACACCCTTTCACCTGATTGTGAGTGGGGCTATTTATATCAAGATACCGAACTTGCTCACTTAAAAGAACAAGGGCCCATTTGGGTTGAAGTTGAACCTGACTCGCGCCTTTTAAAACATCAACAACAAGATGATCATTGGCGAGCAAACAGTTCACTTGTGACTAACTTAGGCGCTGATAAAAACGCAATCATCAGCCATTTAAAAAGTTTAGTGACGTTAAATACAACACAAGGCGCACGATGGCTATTTCGCTTTCATCACCCCAGTGTATTAATGAAACTAAGCCAGTCTTTAACAGCACAAGAGCGCAGTAATTTTACATCGGCAATCATGGGGTTTCATTTTCAGTATGTTGACCCCGATGAGCAGGCTTGGCATACATCAAGTATTCTGCCGCCCGAACCAAGTAACACCACGGCCACATTGACTCTAAGTGCCAATACCATGGAGCAGCTTCTAGCATGAATGAAACCTACCTGATCCAAGAAGGTGACACACTCAGTGTATTAGCCCAAAGATTCAACACCACCACAGCTAAATTACAACAGTTGAACTCAGAGCAAATAAAGAATATTGACCTGATCATTACTGGCAATAAACTGATCCTTACGCCAATGATCGACAATAGCAATATTGAACACAGCCCAGTCACACATACCGACACCAATTTGCTAACCCAAACCCAGTGTTCTCAGGTTGAGTACACCGAAGTGATGTATTTTCCTGAGCATCACGAAACCAAACAACCCACCTGGCTAGCGCTTACAAAAGAGGCCGCTGCACTGATCCAAAATGAAGATGCTTTGTGCCGCGCAAAAATAATCCCTGGAGATAAAGAAGCTACCTTAACTGGGCTATCTGAGCTTGGCATCATGGATCAGTTTAACAGCCTTTATCACGAGCATTTCTTATCTGACCAAGACAAATCATTGTACAAAATGGCGTTACTTGACTTACTCGCACTCAATCAAGCTATCGATGAAAATGTGAATTGGGTACCCAAGGACCAGCAACCTGGTAGGCACCACCTGCAAGCGCTTCAGCAAAAATACCAGTTCCAAGACTGCGTAAGCCCCAATCCATTTATTGACGCTATCTGCCCTGAGGACAGCCTTGAGCCAAGTCCGTCTATTCGTGCCCGAGTCTACCGCCAAGCATTTCGAGAGCATCAAATCACTGTTCGTGAAAAACTTGAAAAAAGCATTTTGCAGTACGAAAAAAAAGCCAAAAGCACAGCCCGCAAAACCCCCTTCCAAGAAAACGGCGTCAGCTTAAAGTTTGCATTTTACCCAAAAGGGGAATTCTATACTTCTGATACCGATTTAAAACGCTATGAGGCATTGAGAACACTCATCAAATACCGTGCAGAGTTAATGCCTAATGAGCTAGATACGAAAAACACCCTCAGCCCTGCCACAAGCATCGGCTCAGTCGAAGATATTGTTTCGTCATATCAAAAAATTGAAGGCCACTACAATCAATATAAGTACTTTTGCAAAGCGCCATGGTTGCTGCGTTCACGGCTACAACGAGATCACAAACGGTATGGCGAAGTAGAGCGTTTTTTCACCACTCTTTATAGCCTTAACCAGTATGGCGTCATACTTAAAGAGCAAGCTCTATCCAAAGACGAGCTATTTAAACACCACGAAGCCGTGGATAAAATTGACCTCGCTAAAATAGATCAAAGCGCGCAATATCAAGCCATCCGCACCCTTCAATACAACGAAATCGGTTATTACTGCGCCCGAAAAATATACCTAGGTGCATTAAAAGAGGCCGCCACTCGGCTTAATGATTTTAACTCACTGGTTGGCACGTCCATCCATAATCAATCGTCTTACATCAGTACCTTGTTAGACATTTCTTTGCGAGCCTACTCGCGGATAAGCGCTCTCAAGACCATCGCAGAGCAAAATGTCGCACAAAACAAACTCCATTTACATTTCCAGCCATCGGCACCGAAAACCCATGAAGACAGTGACGTCCCTGTTTCGCTCCCCCTTCAATATAACCAGCTGATTTGGGATGAGTTGGATTGGCAACCCGCGAATAAGGCCGAGCACTTTTATGCCGACCCCGGCGTCAACAATACCTGTATTATTGAAGGCTATCTAAGTGGCAATAACAGCCGGGTTAGTTATTGTCGCAACACCTTAAATGCCATTAGCACCTCAGCAAAAAGCTGTGGCCATGCCCACGTTATCACCCCGTTCACGCCCAATGTCAACAAACCCGAAGACGTCAAAATCGGTGGCTTAACGCTTAAAGCTAAGTCCGCTGAAGTTGAGCTGCTGAATAAAAAATTTGCTGAGCACAGCGCCGCGCTATCCGATAAATATCAGTTTTATTGGCGTCACGACACCAGAGATTCAACCCTGCTGCCCCCGATGGCTTTAGAGGTCGGCGCACAAGCGCAATTTTTCCGCTTTAGCACAGGCCAAGAGCTCAGTAACAGCGCCAGCACCTCGCAAGAAAATATCACCTTAGGTAAGCACAGTGTCGCTGTCACTATGGACGTTTTTCGTGGCACATTCGGCGGGCAATTAACCTATCCCGATGCCCCCGATGGCGGCGCGCTTGATATCCCCTACTACATCGACAAAAAAGGCGATGGCAAGGTTGAAATCAACCACTTTCACATTGGCCATTATAAATTGAAATTGGCCTTTAATGTGGGCGGCGCCGTCGGCGTGAGTGTCGCGCTCGGCACAGAAATTCAAGTCGGCCCAGTCGAAAGCGCCAAGGGCCAAAAAGGCTTAGGCATTCGCGGCACCGTGCCCAATAAAGCCGACTTACCTGCCTATCGTCAAACCAGCAACCATGGCCCATTGCCGGTTTATCAAAAAAATGCCGACGGCAGTCGCCGCCAACACTACGCAGTGGGTGGCAGTGCGCAAGCCAAAGCCTTTGCCGGCGTGCAATGTGGCGGCAGTGTTAACCTTGATGTGCAATGGCGACCGCCCGTTACCCGTCTGCACAGTAATAATCAACAAGGGTTTCGATCACTGGTGGCCGCAGGTGCAGGGGGCACCGCCAAAGCCGGCATCGGCGCCAGCTATCACTTTCAAATTGCCTATCGCGATGGCAAATTTATCATCCTTACCTCCTTGTCTGGCACGTTAGGCCTTGGCTTTGGTGGCAGCGTTGGCCTAGAAATATCACCGCTGGTATTGGACGACATCATCTATCAGCTGCTGCTTATCACCAAACAACAAGGCTTTAGAAAAATTGCCTTTTGCACTAGCGATGACCCACAAGGCATTGAATCAGAAACCTTTAATGCCATTAACAAAGTACTCACCATTATGCTAACCTACCAGCTTAAAGCCAGTCAGGTTTTGCTGTTGCCGTTTCGGATGTTGGATGAGTTGAGTACCGATGCGAAAATGGAGAAAAACTCACAACATATAGCCGAATACTTAACCAGAAAATCTACGCTCGATAGCGGTGAAGTACAGAAATGGGTTGAACCTATGTACCCCGAGACCTTGGCGGCCATCTTGAAGGTATTAACATATCGTCACGACTCTAGCTATTTTGGCGGGCCAACAAAAGAAGACCAGAGCAAAAACAGTATGCAATGTGGTGCCATAGTCAACATCCTAAAATGGCTATCAATTAATCCCGACAGCCCAAGTGAAAATGACAAACGCCAATTTGAAGAAACCATGCAACGCTTAACTCTTGGGCCTAACGAAGCAATGGATAAAGCTAGGCAATGGGATTATTACGTTAAAGGGCTAGTGTTACTGCGCGACTTCTTTTGGCCAAAATCCACATCTAAAAATCAATCAATTAGCTCTACACAGAAACAATTTTTGGATTTAATTTGTAAGTTAGGCGCCAATATCTGCGTTTATGAGCTGCCACAACCGGACAGTAATCATCGGGGCCGCTTTGAAATGAGTTATCACGACAAAACACTGATCGCGGTTGAGCTCACCGACCCAGCTCGAACCCGTTTATTAGAAGAACACATACGACAACAAAAGCCATTACGTCGTGTACCTTGGACCATAGGTAAAGCAATATGAAGTACTTAATCTCCCTCTTTAAACAAATGATAGTCGTCACATCATTGTTGTTTAGTCCTTTTACCGTAGCCAGTCTTGAAAAAGGCATTGAATTAATGCAACAAGAGGAATGGCTCGAAGCACTACCCTACCTTGTTGAAGAGGCGGAAAAAGGCAACGACCGAGCAATTTACTGGATGGCTAGAGTCAAACTGTCAATTAATCTACTTGAAGGTATCGATGCAGGTCAGTGGCTTTTGCAAGCAGCAAATCAAGGCAATCCTTGGGCCATGGAGCAACTTTTTGAGGACGGGGATAGATGTGACTTCTTCCATTTTCCCTGCGACGACAAATGGTTTGATAAAGCCATTGAGAAATGGCAGGAGCTTGCCGCCAACGGCGATGGCAAAGCTATGTATATGCTCGCCAAACACAAAGACTCGTGGCGTAAATACGTGCCCTACCTTGCCCATCGCACCCGCGTAGCACAGTATGAACAAGCCCTAGAGATGGGGGCGAATAACGCTGCAATTGCACTTTTTAACGAACTTTCTCGACATCAAGACATCAAAGACCCCGCGATTAGAAACCAAGCCCTTGGTTATTTGAAGATAGCGGCGGAGCGTGGCTATGCACCTGCGATGGTTGAATTATCGGGTATGTACCAATCAGATAATAATAAATCCCTTTTATACTTACAGTCAGCGTTATCGCTTGGTTACCCTGCAGCTGCATCAGTCCTTGCAGGAAATTACTACCTAAAGGACAATCGAACAAAGACTGAATGGGAAGAGTTTTATAAATATGCAAAAATACTCTTTGAATTAGGTGATAGTTTTTATGATTACAAGCTCAAAGGGAACTACTTTAAAGATGCCCTGCAGACTGAGAAAATTGCCGAATTAGACCAAGAAATTGATGGCTTCCTAACCAAAGTCAAACCCAACCGCTTTTACGATGAGACCAATTTATATTAAGGCCAAAGCTTGCATCATATCGCCCATGCAGGCGGCGTTTACGTTGATGATCAATCGCGCTTACTAGTCGGGGCCGCTTTGAAATGAGTTATCACGACAAAACACTGATCGCGGTTGAGCTCACCGACCCAGCGCGTACCCGTTTATTAGAAAAATACATACGACAACAAAAGCCATTACGTCGTGTACCTTGGACCATAGGTAAAGCTATATGAAGCCGTTTTTAAAACACCTTAAATACTTGTCCATCCTATCAGCCCTATGCTTTGGGCAAGCGTCGTTTGCCTCAGTAGAGGAAGGGTTGGCATGGCTACAACAAGGCGAGCGCGACCTTGCCCTTGAAGCCATGCAGCCCGAAATAGAAGCCGAAGACCCAACGGCGCTCTTTTGGCAAGCGCGTATCTATATGAGTATGGGTGGCATGGCAACCTTTGAAGTTGGCAGGATACTGCTTCGCTCGGCAGAGCAAGGTAACCCTTGGGCCATGATTGAATTGGTTGATAGCTCGAGTACCTATTGCGACTTCTACATGCTTCCCTGCGACGACAAATGGTTTGATAAAGCCATTGAAAAATGGCAACAGCTTGCAGCCAACGGCGACGGCAAGGCCATGTATATGCTCGCCAAACACAAAGACACGTGGCGTAAATACGTGCCCTACCTTGCCCATCGAACCCGCGTAGCACAGTATGAACAAGCTCTAGAGATGGGGGCGAATAACGCTGCAATTGCACTATTTAACGAACTTTCTCGACATCAAGACATCAAAGATCCGGCCGTCATCGAACAAGCTCTTGGTTATTTGAAGGTAGCGGCGGAGCGTGGCTATGCTCCAGCTATGGTTTATATCTATAACTTCCACGAAAATATAGGTATGGACAAAGCCAAAATAGAGCTTAAAAATGCAATGGAACTAGGCTTTGCTGAAGGAGCTTTTAACTTAGCGGTTGAATTCAAAAATGAAGAGAATAAAACTCAGCATGATTGGGAAATGGCCTACTATTATGCGATCGTTGCTAGAAAACTTGATCCATCAGGACATTCAAACACACTTACTTATATTGATTTCAATAAGATGCTCCCATCCGACACTAAAGATAGATTAGACCAAGAAATTGATGACTTTCTAACCAAAGTCAAACCCAACCGCTTTTACGATGAGACCAATTTATATTAAGGCCAAAGCTTGAATCATATTGCCCATGCTAATTACCTTTCTGTGTTGCCTTTTGCTCACACAAAACTTTGTGCGTTGCTTTGTGCGTTGGACCTTAGTTAGGCGCGATGGGATAGCTTGCCAAAATAACGCTTGAGCTTGTTCGCTGCGATAAGCGCTGGGTTCGTAATTAAATATGGTATCTCCGCTGCACATTATTTAACCTAACCAATGTCCTTCGCGTTGCTGTGGGAGCGGTTTTTAAACCGCGAATAATCAAACATTTCACGCGCTATTTCGCGCAATAAATTGCGCTCCTACCCGGCCCATTCCGATCAGAACGATTGTTCAACCGCGAATTACGCCGCATTGTTCACACACTAAAAACCATAATCGGCGGCCCCTTTTTGATTCAGGGTGCGCTGGGTGTGAATATACGCCTTAATGTCTTCATCCGTTTTATCTTGCCAGTAGCGAGCCGCTCTGCCGCTGCGCTTATCGGCCTCGCAGGTAACGGGGTCAAAACTACGCCAATATTCCAAGGCGGGCACATCGGGTAATGGGCTACTGGTGTCCATAAACCATTGAATAAAATTCCACTGGCTGCAGATATCTTGCATATTGCGGTCTTCGCCCAATCGCTCTATTTGAATGCTCATTTCTTTATGTTGATAATGGCGCACCACAAATTTATAGCGCACCACTAAGCCTTGATGGCCTACCAAGGGCACGGCCTCTGCCACCGCATCAGCAAAATCAAATTCGTGTTTTAACACACCGGTTTTAGGCTCAAAAATACGCACCTTACCGTCGGTCCGGCAAAGCTCAAATAAGGGTTGGATATCACTAACAATAAGTGGAATAACCCAGCGTCTTGACAATGAGAGCAATCCCCATACCACGAGAAAAGGTAAAGTTGTTACAGAGTTTCCAAACCAAAAGAAAAACCATAAATCACTCCAAAAGTCATTCAAAGCGGAACTAAGTAACAAAGCTATAGGAAATGATAAAATGGCTAGAAATTTTGCCCCAAAGCTACTGATTGCATATAAGCCCTCACAGAGCCCTGCCAGCCATTGATAACGGCCAAAGCTAGATAAGCGCAGCATCTGATTATCAATTCGCTGTGGCAAATCGGCATATTCGCTGCTGTTAACGTCTTCAGCCGTGATACTGCGCATCATATAGATATGATGTTCATCAAACCAACTGTGGGGTATTGCACCATTTTTTACGGCTCGTTTTTGCAACTTGTAACCGGCCAAATCATTTAGATCATAATCCAGCTCTCGCGCTTTATTTGCCTGCCAAGCAGATGCTTGGTAATCGCTCATCTGCACCAGCCTAAACTAAAAGCCATAATCGGCAGCCCCTTTTTGATTCAGGGTGCGCTGGGTGTGAATATACGCCTTAATGTCTTCATCCGTTTTATCTTGCCAGTATCGAGCTGGTCTGCCGCTGCGCTTATCGGCTTCACGGGTAACGGGGTCAAAGCTGCGCCAACATTCTAAGGCGGGCACATCGGGCAATGGGCTGCTGGTGTCCATGAACCATTGAATAAAATTCCACTGGCTGCAGATATCTTGCATATTGCGGTCTTCGCCCAATCGCTCTATCTGTACGCTCATTTCATTATGTTGATAATGGCGCACCACGAATTTATAGCGCACCACTAAGCCTTGATGGCCTACCAAGGGCACGGCCTCAGCCACCGCATCAGCAAAATCGAATTCGTGTTTTAAAACACCGGTTTTAGGCTCAAAAATACGCACCTTACCGTCGGTTCGGCAAAACTCAAATAGAGGTTGGATATCACTAAAGATAAGGGGAATAACCCATTTCTGTGTAAACACCAGAACGCTCCAAACTATAAGGCAAGGAAGAATAAAAATAGCACTGAATAGTACAAGGTCATTACAAAAACTGTCCCAAAAATCATCGGCTCCATAATTTGACAAAAGAACTAATGGCAATGAAAGGAATGCCATGAATTTACCCCCAGAGGCACTCATGACATATAAAAATTCACAAAGCCCTGCTAGCCATTGATAACGGCCAAAGCTAGATAAGCGCAGCACCTGATTATCAATTCGATGTGGCAAATCGGCATATTCACTGCTGTTAACGTCTTCAGCCGTGATACTGCGCATCATATAAATATGATGTTCATCAAACCAACTGCGGGGTATTGCACCATTTTTTACCGCTCGTTTTTGCAACTTGTAACCGGCCAAATCATTTAGATCATAATCCAGCTCTCGCGCTTTATTTGCCTGCCAAGCCGTGGGCAAATACGCCGCCATAAACGCCTCCATTCCAGGCTCAAACCCAGTATTGTCGTGCCTTTCATTAAGTCTAACCTGTTGGAGGTACTCAATTTCATCATCACCTTACTCTGGTTAGCCAAATACTGGCTACTGTCAATATCACAAAAACATAAAATTCTAACTTATTTTTATTGATAGTCATATCTTTATTGCGTACTGTGCCGGCTAATCTGTTGAATCTATTTATGAATCACTTTCACGCAGGCCTTGCAGCATGGTTCGATCTTAGGCGATCACATCAGCCAATCGATAAAAGGCGCAGTGGATAATACGCAGCACAGACAAAAAGGAATGTCGTAAACATGTACTCCCCCTTACATATGGGACGAACCTTATACCAGCGCATTCTATTTGCACTCGCCCTTCTATCATGCCTAATTACAGCGCCCACCCTAGCTTTTGAATTTGAATGTAAATTAGAAAAAGACAGCCTTCCCCCAGTCAGCGCCGAAGCCGACGCACTCTTTATACAAGCGCGCAAACTGGAGAAACAGCGATATCATGATAAAGAGCAAGTTACCGCCTTGTATGAACAAGCCGCCAAGTTAGACCATTGGAAGGCGCTGCATAATTTAGCCCGTCGCTATCGCCTTGGCCTAGGCACTTATCGCAGCGCCGCTAAAACCCTGGAAACCACCCAACGCCTAATTGAACTCGGCGCGCCCATCGGTTATTACGATTTAGCCGTGATATTAGAGCGCGGCTATGGCGTTAATTACGATATTGAAGGCGCTTGGCTCTACCTGCATAAAGCCGCCAAACTCGGTGAGCCCAACGCCTTAATACGGCTAGGCAATCATTACGGTTATAACTTGCCCAGAGAGCAACAGCAAGACGATAAGGCAGCGGCCTATTTTAAGTGCGCCGCTCAGCAACAATCTACCGAGGCATATTATGAGTATGGCGAATGGCTTGAAATCGGCGAACAGAGATACCCTGAAGCCATGCATTATTATCAATTAGCCGTTGGTAATGGCATGGCTAAGGCAGCCATCGTTCTTGCCACCGTTTTTGCTGTCGGACAATATAAGTACCTAATCGATCAAGAACAAACGTTGATTTATGAAGATTTATCAACCAAGATCCGAGCCAATCCTGAACTTCGTATCCCCGATATCACGACTCGCTATCCCTTACCCCCGCATCCGGTGCAAGGTTATGGCAGCTTGCCCGACCCAAGAGTTAATCCGGATTCTAATTTGGATAAACCAGACTCAGATACGGCTGAGGAGTAATCTTAGCCATGGGCAGCAAGGCACTTATTCCATTGACCACCCTACTGCTAGGAGCATTGCTGGCCTCGCCTGCTTCGGCTTTTGAATTTGAATGTAAATTAGAAAAAAACAGCCTGCCCCCTGTCACTGCCGAGGCAGACGCACTGTTTTTACAGGCCCGCAAGCTGGAAAAGCAGCGTTATCACGATAAAGAGCAAGTTACCGCCTTGTATGAGCAAGCTGCTAAGTTAGACCATTGGAAGGCGCTGCATAATTTAGCCCGTCGCTACCGCCTTGGCCTAGGCACTTATCGCAGCGCCGCTAAAACCCTTGAAACCACCCAACGTTTAATTGAACTCGGCGCCCCCATCGGTTATTACGATTTAGCCGTGATACTCGAACGTGGCTATGGCGTTAAATACGACATTGAAGGCGCTTGGCTCTACCTGCATAAAGCCGCCAAACTCGGTGAGCCTAATGCCCTAATTCGATTGGGTAATCATTACGGTTATAATTTGCCGCGCGAGCAACAGCAAAATGATAAGGCCGGAGCCTACTTTAAATGCGCCGCTCAACAACAATCTACCGAGGCTTATTATGAATACGCCGATTGGTTGAGAGTGGGAGAAGATCGCTACCCCGAGTCAATGCATTATTATCAACTGGCTGCTGGTAATGGTATGTTGAAAGCGGCTATTGTATTAAACGCTGTTTTTTCTTTGGGTCAACATGAATATCAGATAAATGAAAGCGTAGTCCAAGTTTATGAACAAATAGCGGATAAAATCGATGCCGACCCCAACTTTCGCATCCCCGATATCACGACTCGCTATCCTTTACCCCCGCATCCCGTGCAAGGCTATGGCAGTTTGCCCGACCCAAGAGTTAAACCGGATTCTAATCCGGATAAACCAGATACAGACACAGGTGAGGAGTAATCTTAGCCATGGGCAGCAAGGCACTTATTCCATTGTTCATCCTACCGCTAGGGCTAGCTATGCCCATTATGTCTTTCAATGCGGGTAATAAAAAACACATCACCTTCCCAGCCACTAAATCATGGAGGCCAGAGCCCGGATTATGAGTAAATACAACAGTCAATATTACATCGTTGACGATAATTACAGCCCTGAAACGATTTACCTCAGCCCAACACAAGCTACCGCAGACCGTTTTTATGGCTTTGAAGAGATGAGTATCGACAATGGGCCCTTATTTTTTGAAAACGCGTACCGTGACGAAGACAAAGCAGCAAACATTCGCCGTCCTATCAAACAAGCCCATATGCATACCACATTTGTGATCATGCATGAGGACATCAAAAAAGACATGGAAGATTATTTTTACTTTCACCTAGGCGTAGAATTATTTCCAGCGGTGCTGATTGATGATGACGGTCAATTTCATGAGCACTATTGGTTTATTAATCGTTATGGTGAAACCGATTGCTTGGATTATGATAAATCCATCATCGATGACTTTGATGAAAGTGATATTAGGCATTCTGTTGATAAGTATTCCTTACGCGATGATGTTCTTGATGCCATTCCTGAAGACAAGAGATTAATCTTAAAAATAGCTAAAACCAACATGGGATACACCATAGTGCATCAACGTATTGTCGATATTTTTAACAAACATCAGGTTGATACCTTGCGCTTTCACCGCTTAGATGAGTGGCAGATGGGCAAGCAGTATAAAAAATAGCTTGGCGCGCATTGTTACCATCACAATGCGCAATATCTGTCAACGAATCCAAATTGATCATCACGTGCAATTAATAGCTTACAGTTTCAGCAGCCTACCTATTCCTTTTGTATAACATCAGCAAAGCAGGAAGCGATAGGGCAACCATCGAGTGTTGCATGTGCAGTATTGCACCATCAAACACCCAGTGAGTTAGCCCTTTATTTGCCCGAGTATCAGCTGTCACTACTCGTCGAGCCCTGCCCAACCCTTACAATATTCGACATCGGTGGGCAGCCACAGGCAACATAATCCCCTTCAAGGGCAACCGGTCCTGCGGGTAAGATGGTTTTTCTTGGCCCTACCGCAACAATTGGGCCAATGCCCTTTTTACACGCTTTGCAACTGGCCATATGCCCAACGGAAGCAACCTCATTTCCCTCAACACACAATCCTGCGTTGCCTTGTAATACCTTGCCTCCCGTTGTGGTGGGAGCCCCTTTATGAATAACATTTGCCATGATCTTACTCCTTCAATACTGGTTGTCGCCACCGACGTGCTTACCACTAAGCATTGCCGAACCGAGTGAGGTAACCGCAATAAACTCAGTGAATGCCGAAAATAATATTGATGTCATCTGCCCCATACTCAGCTCCAGCATTTATAGCCAGCATGGAAAATAATAAAAAGAGAATGACCACATCAAATTATCACTAAAAGATAAAGCACTCTAACGCATTTTAATTGACAATAAAATCCATAAAAAATACCATTGCGCGTAACGTACTGAAATTAAATAAAACAAATTTAACTCCCAACGCGAGCCTGCCACATTAAACAAGGATGACATCAAACTTTCCTTAGGCTCGCCTGAGGCTAGTTCACGCAAAGAAATAAAGGCAAGCATCATGGCTGACAACACGGGATTACAATTCACCCTGCAATGTGAAGGTTTAGGGACAGACACCTTTGCTGTCACGCAGTTTTTTGGCACCGAACAACTTTCACAACCGTTTCAATTTCAACTTGAACTTGCCAGTCGACTTGAACACATCAGCGCCGCCGACATCGTCGATAAAACCGCCACCCTCACTTGCTGGCAAGACGGCCAAGCCACCCGATATATTCACGGCATCGTTTCATCATTTAGCCAAGCCGATACCGGCCATCATCACACGCGATATAAGCTTACCTTGTCCGCTGCCGCGCATCGCTTAACCTTACGCCACAACAGCCGGATATTTCAGCAGCTCACCGCTCCTGAGATTATCAGTATTATTTTGCAAGAAATGGGCATCAACGACTATGCCTTTGCCATTAAGCATGAATGTCAGCCTCGCGAATATTGCGTGCAATACCGTGAGAGCGATTTAGCCTTTATCGAACGGCTCGCCGCTGAAGAAGGCCTGTTTTATTATTTCTTTCATCAACAAGATAAACATGAAATGGTGTTTATCGATGATGCACAATCATTGATTCCCCTAACGCAAGCGCTACCTTATAACGCGATGGCCAGCGGCTATCAACCCTTGCCCTACGTGTACGACTTTGCTCTACAAAGCCAAATCGCCCCTGCCAAGGTGCAATTAAAAGAATACAGCTTTAAAAAACCGGCCTATTCATTTTTACAAAACCAGCAAGGCCAAGGCATCGAGTTTCAGCGTGATGATTACGAACATTATGATTACCCAGGCCGTTACAAAGACGACGCCAGTGGTGAGAAATTCACTCAAACCCGCCAAGCCTTTCTTAACCGCGATAGTATTCAAGCAACACTGCACAGCAATCAAACACGCTTATTTGTAGGGGCTAAATTTGATCTAACCGAGCATCTTAACACTGCCTTTAATCGTGCTTGGCAATGTATTCGCGTTGAGCATCATGGTGAACAACCTCAAGCCCTGCAAGAGCATGGCGGTGAAGGACAAACCCGCTATCACAACCAAGTGCAAGTGATCCCCGCCGACCGCCAATGGAAACCGCAACCCAACGCGAAACCTAAGGTAGACGGCCCGCAAATTGCCACCGTGACCGGCCCCCAAGGCGAAGAAATATTTTGTGACGAATATGGTCGCGTTAAGGTTCAATTTCCGTGGGATCGCTATTCCAACAATGACGAAAACGCCAGCTGCTGGGTCCGCGTGGCCCAAGGCTGGGCCGGTAGCCAATACGGTGCCATGGCCATTCCGCGCATTGGTCATGAAGTGATCGTCAGCTTTTTAGAAGGCGATCCCGACCAACCCATCATCACAGGTCGCACTTATCATGCCACCAACAAGCCACCTTACGCCCTGCCCGAGCATAAAACCCGCACCGTGCTACGCACCGAAACACACAAGGGCGACGGTTATAACGAGCTGCGTTTTGAAGACGAAATGGGCCAAGAAGAAATTTACATCCACGCGCAAAAAGACTTCAACAGCTTGATTGAAAACGACCAAGCCGAGCAAATCAAACGCGACCAACACAGCGAAGTCGACCGCGACAGCTTTAAACTGATTAAAGGCAATCAACACCACACTGTGGATGGCGAAAGCCGCCTACACACCAAAGGCGATCAAAGCCAAATCTCCGATACCAAGCTACACCACAAAATCGGCAACGCACAACTGGTTAAAGCAGGCAGTGAAATACACCACAAATCCGGCGTAAAAATGGTCATCGAAGCCGGCGCCGAAATCACCCTAAAAGCCGGTGGCAGCTTTGTCAAAATAGACGGCGGCGGCGTACACCTAAGCGGCCCCACCATCAATATAAAAGTGGGCCCAAGTGCCGGCTCAGGCAGTGGTTACGGTGGCCAAATGCCGGCCATGCCAAAAGGGATAGAGCAAGCGGTGGGGTTGGAAAGTCATCACACAGACATTACAGCGCTGCTTAAAAGCGCAAATGCCAATGTGGTTCCGCTTGTAATCGACTGTAAGAAGGCAACCCCATGATGCAACGCCTAGATTCCTTAATTGATTTCGCGTTAGACGAAACGAGAGAGCCGTACTTTTATGCCGTCATTAATGGTGCATCACCTTCTGGATCATTAACAGACATCTATCAACAATATGAAGTAAAGCAATGCGCATCACTGTTCGAGGGGTCAATATTTCAAGGAAATGAAAAAGCAGGCCCATGGTTGTTGCAACTTGCATCAACAAGCCCAGCCCATAATTACCCTTATACTTCTGACTGGGGTTTTTATTTATACCATCAATTGAACTTTCAAGGTTTATTTAAACTGCTGCAGTCATATTTAACCGCACAAACAGCTCAGCAAACAGTACTCGTACGTTGGTGGGATCCGCGTATTCTGTTTCATTTGCTACAAGATTTATCAGCCGACACCCCGTTCATTAACGCTATTGGACTTGTCTTGTTCAATTATCAAAATGCTTGGTATATAAACCCAAGCCACCAAGATGAGTGGAGCCATGATGATGCCCTTGAGCGTGCTCCTTGGATCTTACAAGCAACAGATTTTGCCAGTTACAGGCAAAGTGACTATTACATCAAGCAGCTCGCTATTGCCATCTCAGAAAACTGGCTCAGATACGACCAAGAAAAATGGCGAACCCTCAATAACGCTAACCAACCTCTCTACGTACAACTCATTCCGATCATTACGTCGGTAAAACAACAGGGGGTGCACGAGTATCAACACATTGAGCAATTTTGCCATTTCGCCATCACGCACCATAAGTCGCCTGACTGGCTGCTAAGTAAAAAAACCAACAGCCCACAATCTTGGTTGGCCAACTTGTCCAAGGATTTAACATGAACCATAACATTGATATTTGCCAGCCTTGTCTACTACACAAATGGATCACCATACGGTTAGTTTGTCCGAATAACACGCCTTACTCGGGCATCCCATACACCCTTAAAGGCGGATCAGAAACGCGTACTGGCGTTACATCGACTTACGGTATTATTCACGAAACTAAGTTAATTGACCAAAGCTACGACCTGATATTACCCGTATGGGCCATGGTTGAACGCAAACGCCAAAAAGCCCTCAAAGATCAGTTCCCCGTAGCAGAATGGCTGGATCAACAATCAGAATCAGGCACCGACTGGCACTACCAAATTAAACCCTACGACGACAGTACCAAGGAAGCACTGCTTGCTGATATAAAAGATGGATTTGATGACAAAAAACAAGTAGATGACTCCCCTAAATTTATTAGTAAAACCGCCGATGACTATTTCGGCCACCTAAACACCCAAATACCAGCATTGTCGGTACTCGAGCATCATTGTATTGAAATGGAATCCTTATTGGCTCAGGTGCCTGCCTTAACCTTTCAAAAAGAATATCACTATGTAAATGCCTATAATCTAGCCTTGGCCACTTCATGGATTTATTCGGACTGGGGAGAAAATGAAAATGACCAAAAAGTTGGCTCATTGCAACAAGTGCTAACATTAATGGCGAAAAATGAGCCTCATAATGCACTCAATACCGCTAACACCCGTTTCGTCACCCAAGAGGTGCCTTTCGCCAGCCGTATGTTATTTCCAAGACTGATAGTTGATAAAAAAGCTGGTGCCGAAGCACTGGTAGCCTGCCAAGGCAACAAATTACTTATTTTTGTACGTGGCACCGAGGGTACTGAATGGGACCAAGATGAAATCAAACCGATTTGGAGTGAGGATGTTAGGGAAGACAGACTCATCTCATCAGGTGCAGGCGTTATCTTTAGATACCTAGCGTATCAGAACCAATCCGAACAAATAAACAGAACGCTAGACATAATAATAAAGTCAAACAGTTACAAAGATATTGTTTTGTCAGATATTAATGCTGAGCAGGTACCTTTTGCGCCAAGCCAAGATTGGCTTGATAGACAACTGGACGATTGGGTACCAGTTTTAGACAGTGACGCCCCCAGAGTGCACAAAGGGTTTGCCACTTTTGCCGGCGCTTTGTGGAAGTTAATAGAGCCATACATTGCCATTCATCGAAACCGAATCAGGCGCTATCTACTAGCAGGACACAGCTTAGGGGGCGCTGGCGCAACCCTACTGGCGGCTTATTTAGTGGAGAAAAAAATAACCCACTCACCCTTGTTATACACCTACGGTAGCCCTCGTGTTGGCACCCACTCGTTTGTAGAAAAATATAAGGCGATTGAACACCACCGTCATGTTAATAACAGAGACGGCGTGCCTATGGTGCCATTTCGCTGGATGGACGCCAAATTATCAGATGTGTTAAACGCAGCGGAGAGGCAAAGGTTGTTGGTATCTGCATCGTTAGTGTCCATTCCTATTGTCACTACCTTCGGAGCGTTAGGTGCGCTAGTTATTGGGACTGCAGCTAATACTACTATACAAGCATATCAGATGACCGATTTTGATGATGACAACTACACTCACCATGGTAACTTAAGACAGATCCTATCATTCGGTGAAAATCACTTTGTAGCCACCCCCCAAAGTATCGCCCTCACCCACAGTGGCTTAGCCAGTATCGCAAATTATCTGTCCACCGAGCTAGCCGAAAAAGAGCTGATGGAAACTGTTGTAGGGAATAATATCGACGACTTAAAATTCGATGGGGATCAAATAGAAAAAGAAGCCTACCCATTATTGATAGATTTATTCTCATCTCACCCATCACAGGAAGTAAACGGTAAATCAACATTCACGACCATAGACAGTGCAACGATAAAATTACTTAATCTCGACACGAAACAAGAGTTCCTTAAATCAGGTGCCGACCATTCAGTGGCGACAGGCTATGCACCTAAGTTGGCAACCATCCTCAAAAACGCGCTAACTCCCGAAGCAAGTCTTCGCCAACAAGCGATTAAAAACGCCATGAATGAATTAAATAAAGGACAATCCGCCCTTGAGATGATTATAAACAAAATCCAGACCGAGCTAAGCAATCGCCTGCAAGCCATTGATTATCATCTTAAGTATGGGAGAATCGCTGACCCTTGGCAACGTGACGAACTCCACCGTAGTAAATACACCTTAGAACAAGATGCCAAGCGAGAAATCGAATATTACCAACAACGTTTGCCAGAAATTGAGCATGACTTACAAATCATGGGTAAGATGTCTGCCGTACAAATTGACAGCAAACAACTCAACATTCAAGGCTTGACCAATGCCGATATTCTTAAACAAATTAATTAACCAACTCCAATCAAAGCTTGTTAAGCTGAAAGCCTATTTAACCGAGAAGTTAAAAACCAAGCAGGGCAAAATAGTTCTGGGCGTTGTATTAGCCACACTTTACCTATCCTTTAAATTATTTGCCGACGACATTGCTTTTTGGTGGACCAAAGGCATACCAGAGCATTATATAAAAGTAGGCAATGCCTACCTGTCAGACGTATCCACCGAACTCAAAGGCGTCGACCTAGTCAGCAACACCCTCACCTTTCAAGGTGTCAAACCCAAAGGCTGGCAGGTAGAAGCCGAACTAGAATGGTCTTCATCTGGCCGCAAATGCACTACACGTTCGAGTTGGGCCGAAAATCCGGTTTACATCCCAACCCGTTATAATTCAACTTTTTACGGTATCGACTTAGGCGACCGCTATATTATCACCCTGCCACAGACCACTAATTGGCACATCAACCGCTGCGACGATAAATTAAAGGAGGTCTATTTAACTTTTTACAACAAAGAAGCCCATTCACCAGGCACTCGGTTACAGTTTTTTGCTCGTGATATACCGATTAATAAAGAGAAGCATGGGTATATGGCTGATGAACAGTGGTTTTGTACCAAAGAAGATAATAAATACACGTATAGCGAGCAAGCCCCCTATGAACTCAATTGCCGTATCAAAGGCGGTAATTACAAATGGCAAATTCACCATGATGAGATAACCGATCACACCATCAACTTTGATATCTATATCGATGGTGAAAACTGGGATGCTGATGATTAGGTTTAGTTCTTTAACACTCGCTAAACTACAACCCTATTTAACCGAGAAGTTAAAAACCAAGCAGGGCAAAATTGTCCTTGGCGTTGCTTTAACTACCATTTACTTATCTTATAAGGTGTTTGCCGACGACATTGCTTTTTGGTGGACTAAAGGCATACCAGAGCATTATATAAAAGTAGGCAATGCCTACCTGTCCGATGTATCCACTGAAATCGATAGCGTCGAACTAGGCTGAAAATATCCCCATTGCAACCATTAACCCACTCAACCCCTTTAATGGCACCGGCTTAATGAAAAAATTAAACCAATACAAAAAAAAACACCTTGCCCTTGGTGCGGCCTTTATCGGCCTGTGTATATGGGCACTGAGCAAAGACGGCTCGTAGCCGCCGCCAGACCCGTTAGCCCCATACGCTAAAGATATAGCGCTGTATGATTCACTAAAGCCCGTACCGCAATCGCAGGTGATATTGCCGCCACCAGTTATCGATAGCCAAAACGAGCATAATGGCACCTTAGACATCACTAACGTTAACGGCCATCACTTTAATTATTATTTGGGTAAACACTTTCATCGTGACGCCTTACGTGAAGTGCAACACATTGATAATTTTACTCTTAAAGATATCTATACCCACGCAGGCTCTTGGGGCAGTGATGAGTTGTCCCTTGAAAAAGCCGTCACCATTCAATATAAAATCGCCGCCAAGGGTTATCCCCATTTTTCCCTTAATGGCCTGCAGTTTTGTCACCTGCCACGCTATTACGAAGCCTGTCGAAGCTATCCTACTTGGCAGGTAAGACGCCAAGCCTATATCAATTGGGCCAAGGCCACGGGCGACCCAGAGGCCTATTTTCTTCAAGGAGTGAAGTATTGGCCGCAGATGAACGAGAACTCCCCCTTAGCCAAGCAGTTTAAAGCGTCAGCTGCAACCATACTGGATAATAATCGGCTTGGCTCGGTTTATAATTTTATTCACACCCTGTCACCACAGCAACTCCAACAAATTCCCGATACCATGGAGGCTTTTGCGCTATTGGAGCAAGGAGCCAACGGCACCTGTTTTACCTGCGTCCCCTTCGTAGCCACCTACTACCGTGCTCGGCAAGATTACATGGCGACCCATCCGGAGCATCAGGTTGACATTGATGGGCGCACTCTCGCCGAGCTAACCCATTTAGCCAGCACTTGGTTTCAGCGCGCCTTTGATAATGGTATTAACTGTGAGCGCGGTGCGAGTAACTACTTTCGGCGTGAGTACACCATTCCCTTTTTACCTCAACCAACCACAGCACAAACCAAGGAAATGGTTAAAAACTGCATAAAACAAGGAGATCAGCATGGGTTAATGCAAGCGGTTCTCTCTCTAAGGAAAGCGCTAAATCCGAATACAGGTGAATTTCGACCAGAAGAGGAGAGAACTGGGGGCTGGCTCTTGGATGAACTCGATCCTTTATTGAGTATTGCGGCTCAAATGCTTATCGGAAACGTGGGCAATAGCTCGGAAGAGACATCATTAAGCATACGTTTACAAATAGCAGGCTATAGCGAAGAAGAAGCCCCGCAATACTACGACCAAGTCCGCGCACAAATGGCAGAGCTGGCCAAACTGTTACCTTCTTGGGGCCTGCGCGATTATGAAGTGAGCTACTTTATTCCCAACAGCTTAATCATGCCCCACCATCTGGGCTTGGAGTTTGATGAGCAAGGTAACTATAAAGAAGTGCCAGCGCGCATTCATCGTTAACAGCAAAAACGAAAGGTATGGGGCGAATCGGTGAAATTGCTCAAGCAAACAAGCGAATACAGCAGCGAATGAAAAAATACAATAAAAAACACCTTGCCCTTGGCGCTGCCTTTATCGGCCTGTGTATATGGGCGCTGAGCAAAGACGGCTCACAGCCGTCGCCAGACCCGCTGGCGCCCTACGCCGATGAGATTGCGCTGTATGATTCATTAAAACCCGTACCGCAATCGCAGGTAATATTACCACCGCCCGTTATCGATAGCCAAAACGAGCATAACGGCACCTTAGACACCACTAACGTA